>NZ_JACJOD010000024.1 GCF_014695385.1 Trichocoleus sp. FACHB-46
GCGGAGGACCCTGAATTTGAGACGTTCTACACGAAGAACATCTTGCTGAACGAGGGCATCCGCGCTTGGATGGCACCTCAAGATCAGCCACACGAAAACTTTGTCTTCCCTGAGGAGGTTCTGCCCCGTGGTAACGCTCTCTAATCCAGTGGTTGCGGGCAGTGGCCGCGACCAAGAGTCATCTGGTTTTGCTTGGTGGGCTGGTAATGCCCGTCTAATTAGTTTGTCTGGTAAGCTGTTGGGCGCTCACGTCGCTCACCAAGGTCTGATTGTTTTCTGGGCTGGAGCGATGACCTTGTTTGAGGTCGCTCACTTTGTGCCCGAAAAGCCGATGTACGAGCAAGGCTTGATCTTGCTACCGCACTTGGCTGCTCAAGGCTGGGGCGTGGGTCCTGGTGGTGAAGTGATCAACACCTTCCCCTACTTTGTAGTGGGTGTACTGCACCTCATTTCTTCTGCGGTACTTGGTTTGGGTGGCATCTACCATGCTGTCCGTGGTCCCGAAACCCTAGAAGAGTACTCCTCCTTCTTTGGCTACGACTGGAAGGACAAGAACAAGATGACCACCATCATCGGCATTCACCTGATCCTGTTGGGAGGTGGTGCTCTGTTGCTGGTGGCTAAGGCGATGTTCTTTGGCGGTCTTTACGACACTTGGGCACCAGGTGGTGGTGATGTGCGGGTTGTTACTAACCCCACCTTGAACCCAGCTACCATCTTTGGCTACCTTTTGAAGTCTCCTTTTGGTGGCGATGGCTGGATTGTCAGCGTTGACAACTTAGAAGACATCGTCGGCGGTCATATTTGGGTCGGCCTGGTTTGCATTTTCGGTGGTATCTTCCACATTCTCACCAAGCCTTTTGCTTGGGCTCGTCGCGCTTTCATCTGGTCAGGTGAGGCTTACCTCTCCTACAGCTTGGGCGCTCTGTCCCTGATGGGATTCATCGCTTCTTGCTTTGTTTGGTACAACAACACTGCTTACCCCAGCGAATTTTTCGGTCCTACGGGTCCTGAAGCGTCTCAAGCGCAAGCGATGACCTTCTTGATTCGTGACCAACGCTTGGGTGCAAACGTCGGTTCTGCTCAAGGTCCTACAGGTCTTGGTAAATACCTGATGCGCTCCCCCACGGGTGAAATCATCTTCGGTGGTGAAACCATGCGCTTCTGGGACTTCCGTGGTCCTTGGTTGGAGCCTCTACGTGGTCCCAACGGTCTAGATCTCAACAAGATCAAGAACGACATTCAACCTTGGCAAGTACGCCGCGCGGCTGAGTACATGACCCATGCTCCTCTAGGTTCTTTGAACTCTGTAGGTGGTGTGGCAACCGAAATTAACTCTGTTAACTTCGTGTCTCCTCGCGCTTGGTTGTCAACTTCTCACTTTGTGCTCGCTTTCTTCTTCCTAGTCGGTCATCTGTGGCATGCGGGTCGTGCACGGGCTGCTGCGGCTGGTTTTGAGCGAGGCATCAACCGTGAAAGTGAGCCTGTACTCTCCATGCCTGACCTCGACTAGTAAATTAAACTTTGGTTTGACGACTAGTTAATCTCTAAAGACTCCTGCTTAAAGCAGGAGTCTTTTTTAAGGTCTTTATTTCAACTGTTTATTGGATACAGTATTTTAGGTCATGCCGATAAAATTCGTTGTCCAAAGGGCATGCTGCGAACGTCACTATAATGCGCAAATCTACTGTTATAAATCCTCATGTAACCTACAAAGTGATTTTGTTAAAGGGATTGTCTTTTGGCCCACTAACTTCGCTCAAAGCTGTCTCAGTTTGAATCTCTGCAGGAATGCACAGCATATTAAGAGAGCCTAGATTTTCAAATATATTTTCCTGATTCTCGTCGAAGTTATTAGGGTTATACAGTGGGCAGAAATGCCACCAAAGACGGTAGTTAAGAGACTGAATGAGACTGATTAAAGCTTCTGAGTGTTCTGGACGGTCATTTTCCACATAAAGAAAAGGCCGTAGACGTTTAATTGTATTTAAAGCTCCACCCAATACCTCCTTCTCCATGCCCTCTACATCTACTTTGATTAAATGGCAGTGCTGTAAGTCCAAACTATCGATAGTTTTAATATCTACTTCCTCTCCATCGTATTGCCTGCCTAGAGATATCCCGCCGAAGTTTTCAGGATCTTCGTAATTAAGAGGGGGTAATTTCGTTGTACCAACTTTCTGTCCTAAGGCTACTTGTTTTGCACTCACGTTAGTTAAATTGTTGAGAGCCAAGTTGGCGCAAAGGGTTTGAAAAACGATACGTTGTGGCTCAAATACAAGAACTAGGCCGTCCCGTCCCACAGTTTTAGCAAACACAACAGTATGAGCGCCTATATTTCCTCCAGCTTCAATGACTAAATTTCCTGGTTTTAAGAGTTGCTGAAAAAGTTCCACTTCAGATTCAGAGTACTCGCCATAAAAAGCAAGTGATCTTCCGATGAAAACGTCATTTCTGTTGTAGAGCATCATGCCGTGACGGCAGAGACGTAAATCATTGAGTTCTGGAAAGTGCTCCATTGTTTTGCTCATAAGTTTATTTTCACAAAAATGAAGAAATAACAAACGAAGCTATAAAAGATTGAGGCCTTGAAATAATTGAATACAAGACAAGCTAAGGAAGCAATTGTATGCGCGAATCTGACCTGACTGACGCTTTGAAATGGACTCCTGAAGCGAAAGTGAAACTACAAAACATTCCCTTTTTCGTGCGATCGCAGGCACGCCAGCGGATTGAGCATTTAGCGCGAGAAGGGGAGATGGATACGGTGACGGCTGAACTCGTCGAGCAAGCTCGCTTAGAGTTTGGTCAATAAACACCAACCCCACAGTGGTTCTAATTAACTGCCTTCCGTGTTCATGGCTGATAACACGGCCTGTTGGCTGGCAGCTATGTAGATGGAGCGCAGGTGATCCATTGCGGCTGAAGTTGGAGGTTGAGCCGTAGCAGCACTGGAGCTAGATTCTGGCTTGATAGAGATAGGGCCGAGCACATCCAGAATTGTTTCTGTGCTAGGAGGAGGCGCAATTACTACCAAAGAGGACTCTAGTTGTTCGTTGTAGTGCCAAAACTGGTCGAGATTGAGAGGGGTAATGAGTTGCGATCGCTCATTCGTTGCTTCTTCTGGTGCTGTTTCTGACGTTCCCTCACTGTTAGCACTCCGCATTTGTCGCAGGGCCGCAATAATTTGCTCTTTGGTGCGACCTCGAAGTTCAAACAGAACAAACGGATCTTCACTAAAGCGATCGCCCAACAGATAATAAACCGCTCCAATGTGCTTGCAAGGGTTTGCAGGGTCGGGACAAGAGCATTTGCTGTGGATATCGAACCGCGTCAACGGAAACAAGCTTAAACCATTGCTAGTAAAGACCTCTTCAATGCTCTGAGGCATTTCTCCCGCTAGTAGTTTGGCTGAAAAAATTGCTCGCTGGGACATGGTCTCAATCACATATCCCCATTGTTCATCGTCGAACGGATCGAGGGAGAGCGAGACTTGGTACGGCTCAGGAGCGGTGCCTTGAACTTGGGCAGACACCTTTGGCCCTTGAAACTCTAGTGCCAAAACATTGCCTTGCCGAGCGTAATTGCGAGCTCGTTCTAACCGTCGCCGCCAGCCAAAGGACTCTAGAACATCTACCCAGCGCTGTGCCCACCACTCGCGACTGGGTTGGAGAGAAACGCCATCGGCGGCAGTGGTAGCTTTGGGCGGTGGGTTGTTTTTAGGGAGATTAGAAGAATAGTGGGTCATTCGGCATCCTCATCAATCACAGCACTGCGATCGAGCAAGAGCAGGTTGCGGAGTTGATCGGTATCAAGCTCGGTTAGCCAATGTTCACCTGCTCCTACTACCTGCTCGGCCAAGGCTTTTTTACTTTCGATTAGTTCATGAATTTTTTCTTCCAGGGTGCCGTTGCAGACAAACTTATGCACCTGGACATTGCGAGTTTGACCGATACGGAATACCCGGTCAGTCGCTTGGTTTTCGACTGCTGGATTCCACCAGCGATCGAAGTGGAAGACATGGTTGGCGCGAGTTAGATTGAGACCTACTCCGCCTGCTTTAAGGGAAAGAATGAAGATTTGAGAGCCTTGTGGATCTTGTTGGAAGCGATCGACCATTTCCTCGCGCTGTTTCTTGGAGGTGCTGCCGTATAGGAATGGAATTTCTTGCTTGAGCTGTTTTTGTAGGTGGTCTTGTAGCAATTTGCCCCATTCAGCAAACTGAGTAAAGATTAGGGCGCGATCGGCTCGGTTGGCACCTACTTCTTCACTCGTCGCTAAAATTTCTTCCAGCATCTCCTCCAAGCGCTGAAGTTTGCCTGAACGAGCTTTAAAGGATGAAGTAGTTGTTTTTTCATCCTTCCTCTTTCCGCCTTCATCCTTCCCCAAATCTGGGTGGTTACAAATTTGCTTTAGTTTCACCAGTAGTGCCAAAATCATGCCTCGCCGTTTAATGCCTTCAGCGCTATCAATTTCGGCCAAGGAAGCATCGACAGCCTGCTGATATAGTTTTGCTTGCTCGGCAGTCAGCCCACAGAAAATAGTCATTTCCTGTTTTTCGGGCAAATCTTGGATAATGCTGCGATCGCTCTTGAGGCGGCGCAAGATAAAGGGTTGCACCAGCGATCGCAGAGTTTTGAGCGAGGCAGTATCACCATAACGCTCGACCGGAATCGCAAACCGTCGTTGAAAGAAGTTCTTTGGCCCCAAGTAGCCAGGATTGAGGAAGTCCAAAATGGACCACAGCTCGGAGAGGCGGTTCTCTACGGGAGTTCCTGTCAAGGCAATGCGAAAGTGGTTCTCTAACTGTCGGACTGCTTGCGATTGCTTAGCGTCTGGGTTTTTAATATTTTGAGCTTCATCTAGCACCACCCCCTGCCAACTCACAGTTTGTAGATCCTTCAGATCTCGCTGAATCAGCGCGTAACTTGTAATGACTAAATGTTGACCTTTAACAGTTTTGGCAAAAGCTTTACCTTTAGGACGCTTGTCACCGTGATGCACCATCACCTTGAGGGTGGGAGCAAATTTCTTTACTTCTCGCTCCCAATTCCCTAATACAGAAGTGGGACAGACCAACAAGGTCGGTTGTTCTAGAGCGTTTTGCTCGTGTAGATGTAACAAGAACGCAATGAACTCCACGGTTTTACCTAAACCCATATCGTCCGCGAGGCAAGCCCCCAAACCCCAGCGCTCCAGAAATGCTAGCCATCCTGCACCACGGGCTTGGTAGGGGCGCAGTTCTCCTTTGAAAGTGGTAGGAGTGGCGATCGCTTCTACAGATTGACTGCCAGAGGTGAGGGCATTGATCAGCTCTTGCAAGGCACCGGAAGCTTCAAAACTCACAACGGGAAGCTTTTCAATCACTTGAGTGTCGCCTGTGCTAATTCGCAAGGCATCCTCTAGAGAAAGAGCCATCTGGTCTTTACGTTCTGCGAAGAAGTTCTGGGCGGCGCGGATATCTTGAGGACGCAGTTCTACCCACTCACCATTGATTTCGACTAAAGGTGTATTGAGTGCCACCAACTGGTCGAACTCTGCTTTGGAAAGCGTTTGACCCCCAATGGACAAACCCCAGCGGAAATTCAGCAGGCTTTGTAGCCCTAAACGGCGATCGCCCGCAATAGAAGTCTCTGCTTGAATTTTCAGTCCGAGACGGTTGGCCCAGCCCTCTTGGTTGGCTAGCCCAGGGGGGAGAATCACGCCAAAGCCGCTGTCTTGCAAGCGCCAAGCTGCTGTTTTAATAAACTCGTACACCTGCAAAGCGGTGAGACGACAAAACTGAGGTCGTTGCTCATGTAAGCTCGGTTCTAGCAACGGGTACAGTCTTGAAGCGAGGCCTAAGCCTGCTAGTAGCGTTTCTTGTGGTCGCTCAATCGTGCGGCCTAAATATACTAACCGCTCCACTGGATTGCTCCAAATGGTGGGGGCACTCAGCAAAAAGTCGGCATCATTAGCTGCCTGCAAGAAATACTCTAGGAGCCATTCCGTTTGACCGCTGACCGGAGGGTGCAAATAGAAGCAAGTCCGAAACCGTCGCTGCTCCACCAAATAATCTTGGAGCGGAGCTGTCCAGGTATTCAAAGCGGCTTCTAAACGCCCTACGGTCGTTGAATCGGTTGCTACTAAACCAGATTCAGTGCTTAATGCTTGAAGCCACAGTTGCAGGGCTGGATCAATTGCCGCGTCTGGTTTACGGCGATCGCCTGAAGCTGGCGTAAAAGTTGGAGGAGTTGCGATCGCTCTAACTTGTGCATCCAGCGTATTGTTTAAGAATTCTCGAATCAAATCTTGCGGAGCTAGGGGTAAGTCTAGGGCTTGAACTTGTGACGCAGCTTGAGATGCAGCTTGATAAGTGCGGCAAGCCGCAGGTAAGCGCTGCCCAAACTTTTCTAATCGAGCTTGGTCAGTGGCGCTGTCTAAAAGCACTTGCCAATGAGCAACTACTGTATTGCCATTGGTTTGCACCATTGGCAGAAACTTCGATCGCGCCAGCAAATCTAGGCTCCAACGAGCCATGTGGGACCAAAACCGCAAATCATCGCCCACAAACGAGTCTTCGGCACCAAAGGAACTCAGCGGCAAAGCCTGCAAAAATTGCATTGCAGCCAAGGGTGGTAGACAAAAGCCTTCGACTCGCCAAGGAGAGAGACAGAGGGCATCGGGTGTGACTTCAGCTTCACTAACTGCCGCAGCCGAATGTTGTGGGATAGCGGCTGTGGCTGTAACCCAAGTGGGCAAAGCCAAAACTTGCGATCGCCAAGTGATCTCGCCATCGGCAGTGGTAGCAGGTTCAACAGCGATCGCAGTACTCGCAGTACGTTTACGAGAGCGTCCCGCCGGAGTTGAGCTTGCGTCTGGAGGTGGCGTAGCGGCATTGGCTGCCGGAGTTGGTAACGTCCACTTGAGCTTGCCCGCTTGTTGCAGCGATCGCAGGAAATCGGCTAACTCACTAGGTGCGATCGCGAAGGGATGCTCAGGAACTTGGTCAGTGGTAATGGCAGTGTCTTCAGCAATCCGTCGCCACGTCTCACCCCAAACAAAAAAACAGCCTGTGAAATTCAGAGGTGAATACTCGCCTAGTCCGGATGCACTCTGATGAGCCATATTTTTGGAAGTTTGCAGTAACCAACTACCGTGTAAAATTGCCATGCGATTTTAAGTTGCCGAATTTTATCAGGATTAAAAGTTGGAGTAAAACCTACCGAAGCTTGCCATCTGCGTAGCCATGACTTTCTCGAACTAAGAATTCTGAGCTGATCAGTCTTTTGTTAATTACTGAATGAATATCCAGTTGCCGCTCTATAAAACGCTACGAAATGGAATGTCAGCCAAGCTCGATCGGATGCAGTTTGCCGATCGCGAGTGGGTTCGGGAACTGCTGAATATTGTCATTATTGAAGGCCAAACCTATCCTCAAATACAACCTTTGAGCGAAAGTGAATTTGCAGCTTATTGGGCGACTCATGATGCCTTTGTCGTGCGGGGGGCGAACGACCTAGAGGGCCAAGACCTAGGAGGCCAAGAATTACCGAACATCCTAGGAGCGTTTTATCTCAAGCCCAACTTTTCGGGACGATGCAGCCATCTCTGCAATGCTGGGTTTATTGTGGAATCGAGTCTGCGGGGCCAAGGAATTGGGCGCTGGATGGGAGAGGCAATGTTAGCGCTCGCCACTGCCCAAGGTTATGAGGCCGTGATATTTAACTTGGTGTTTGCCACCAACACCCCTTCCATAAGCCTATGGCAATCTTTAGGATTCAGCACCATTGGCCGAATTCCTGAAGCCGTACAGTTAGGTGATGGCTCTCAAGTTGATGCCCTCATTCTATATCGGTCTTTACGCTGATTGTGCTTACCAATAACTTGTTGAATTATTGCTCAAGCCGTGAGCATCTCTCGGCTCAGTGTTATGAGCAAGCAATGACAAAATCAGCCATCGAAGACATGGTTTATACCTGCAATTTCTAGCGAACTCTCCACAAAAAATCATTAATTATTGTTGAGTTGAATGACTAAAGATTGAGGGCTAGGCAAGGAATTGCCTTGGCTAATTTATTCAAGCGATCGCCTCCAAAGACTCTCCTGTAAAGGCAGCACAAGGGCATCAGTGCTACGATTGCCACAGAAGAAAAAAATAAGAACAACAAAGGAACGAACGCTACATGGTAGAGATAGACAAGTCAATATCCTTTGATGGACGGGATATTCGACTTAAGGTTGGTTTACTGGCCCCTCAAGCAGGCGGGTCAGTATTAATTCAATCGGGCGATACGGCGGTTCTAGTGACGGCTACAAGAGCCACGGGGCGAGAAGGAATTGATTTCTTGCCATTGCTGGTGGACTACGAAGAAAGACTTTATGCAGCAGGTCGGATTCCAGGCGGATTTCTCCGGCGTGAGGGTCGTCCCCCTGAGAGAGCAACCCTGACCAGCCGTCTAATTGACCGTCCCCTGCGGCCACTATTCCCCGGTTGGTTGCGGGATGACATTCAAGTGGTGGCAACCACCGTGTCAATGGATGAGCGAGTCCCCCCCGATGTGCTAGCGGTGACGGGAGCTTCCATTGCGGTGTTGTTGGCTCAGATTCCCTTTAATGGCCCAATGGCAGCCGTGCGCGTCGGTTTGGTGGGTGATGATTTTATTATTAACCCGACCTACACCGAAATCGAGTCTGGCGATTTGGATTTGATTGTTGCAGGCTCTCCCGATGGCGTGGTCATGGTGGAAGCAGGCGCAAACCAATTGCCTGAGCAAGACATGATCGAGGCGATCGACTTTGGTTATGAAGCCGTCCGCGACCTGATTCAAGCTCAGCGTGATTTGCTAGAGGAGTTGGGCATTGCTCTGGTGCAAGAAACGCCCCCCGAAATCGACTCGACGCTAGAGACGTTCATTCGCGATCGCGCCACGGCTCAGATTAAAGAGATTCTGGCCCGCTTTGAACCAGACAAAAAGGTACGGGATGCCGCTTTAGATCAGGTCAAAGAAGCGATCGCTAGCGAAATTGCGGCTTTGGAAGAAACTGACCCGGTACGAGTCGCCGCAGCCGCAAACTCCAAAGCTCTAGGTAATACCTTCAAAGACATCACCAAAACCCTTATGCGTCGTCAAGTCATTGAAGACGGGGTGCGCGTGGATGGTCGGAAGTTGGATGAAGTACGGCCCATTTCCTGTCGTACCGGGGTACTGCCCTCGCGTGTACATGGCACTGGCCTGTTCAACCGGGGCTTGACTCAGGTGTTGTCGGTTGCCACATTGGGGACTCCTGGCGATGCCCAAGAGCTAGACGACCTGCACCCCGATGAGCAAAAGCGTTACCTGCACCACTACAACTTCCCTCCCTACTCGGTGGGTGAAACTCGGCCCATGCGATCGCCTGGTCGTCGGGAAGTGGGTCACGGTGCCTTAGCAGAACGAGCCTTAGTGCCTGTCTTGCCGACTCAACAAGAATTTCCTTATGTGATTCGGGTTGTGTCTGAGGTGCTATCTTCCAACGGCTCCACCTCAATGGGTTCCGTTTGCGGTTCTACCCTGGCTCTGATGGATGCGGGTGTACCGATTACCAAGCCGGTCAGCGGTGCGGCAATGGGTCTGATTAAGGAAGGGGACGAAGTCAGAATTCTGACCGATATCCAAGGTATCGAAGACTTCCTGGGTGACATGGACTTCAAAGTGGCTGGAACCGATAGCGGCATCACAGCGCTACAGATGGACATGAAGATCACTGGGCTGTCAATGGAAATCATTTCCAAGGCGATCGCCCAAGCCAAGCCTGCCCGGATGCACATCCTGGATAAGATGTTGGCGACGATCGACCAACCGCGTCAGGAACTCTCACCCTACGCGCCCCGCCTGCTGACGATCAAGATCGATCAAGATTTGATCGGCATGATCATTGGCCCAGGTGGTAAGACGATCAAAGGCATTACCGAAGAAACCGGAGCCAAGATCGACATCGAAGATGATGGCACCATCACCATCTCCGCAGTCGATGGCGAAAAGGCGAAGCGAGCCCGCAACATCATCCAAGGCATGACGCGCAAGCTGAATGCGGGAGATGTCTATGCAGGCCGTGTGACTCGGATTATTCCGATTGGGGCGTTTGTGGAGTTCTTACCTGGCAAGGAAGGCATGATCCACATTTCTCAGTTGGCTGAACACCGGGTCGGCAAGGTGGAAGATGAAGTGGCTGTGGGCGATGAAGTGGTAGTGAAGGTCCGGGAGATTGACAACCGGGGCCGCGTCAACCTGACTCGCCTGGGCATTCATCCTGACGAAGCTGCGGCGGCGCGTGAAGCTGTCACTGCGGAATAAGTAACATCCAGTTTTAGTGAGTGAACTGGTATATCGGTTTACTGGCTATAACTTTTAATTCAAGCGATCGCTTTTTTCCTAACTGGAGAAGGGCGATCGCTTTGAGTTTAATTCTGGGCTAATACTTCACCCTAAACAGCAAGTCGAAGAAGAATAGGTAAAACTGCCCCCTCAAAGCCTTAAACTGGAGGTTGCATTTCAAAGTGTTGTGAGTTTGGCTGAAGCACCCGTGCGCAAAATCGTTATTGCTGGCAACTGGAAAATGTACAAAACCCAGGCAGAATCCCTGGAGTTTTTGCAAGGATTTATGTCCGAATTGGATGCAACCCCAGATGAGCGGGAAGTAGTCGTTTGCGCTCCGTTTACAGATTTAGGACTGTTGTCTAAGAGCTTGCATGGTAGCCGAGTTCAGTTAGGCGCTCAGAACGTTCATTGGGAAGACGTGGGTGCCTACACGGGTGAAATTGCTGGTGCCATGTTGGCAGAAATTGGTGTGCGGTTTGTAGTCGTGGGTCACAGCGAGCGCCGACAGTACTTTGGTGAAACCGACGAAACCGTAAACTTGCGCCTGAGAGCGGCTCAACGGCATGGCCTCACCCCCATTTTGTGTGTGGGCGAAACCAAACAACAGCGCGACGCTGGCGAAACAGAAGCCGTAATTTTTAATCAGTTGGCCAAAGACTTAATCGGCGTTGACCAGCAGAATCTAGTGATTGCCTACGAACCTATCTGGGCGATCGGCACTGGTGATACTTGCGATTCAGCAGAAGCCAATCGCGTGATTGGGTTAATTCGTCAGAAGTTAACCAACGCCAATGTCTCAATTCAATATGGTGGGTCTGTCAAGCCAGACAACATCGATGAGATTATGGCTCAACCAGAGATCGATGGTGCTTTAGTCGGTGGGGCTAGTTTAGACCCTAAGAGCTTTGCCCGGATCGTCAACCACCAAGCGTAGAACCTAGCAACTATACCCAAGCAGGGCACCTACAAGAGGTGCCCCTGTTAAAGACTATTCCAAAGGGGCCTCACTGTTGACCTGGGTCGGCAAGCAGATGGTAAACACGGAACCTTGGCCAAACTCACTCGCAACGGTGATGTCACCCCCCATCATTTGACAGAAACGGCGACTCAGCGATAAACCCAAGCCAGTGCCACCATAGCGACGGGTAGTTGAAGCGTCTGCTTGAGTAAAAGGTTGAAAAATTTGTTGCATCTGCTCTGGGGTAATGCCAATCCCCGTATCAGCAACCTCGAAGATAAAACAGTCTAAGCTTGTAGCTGCTCCTATAGCCAGGCTGGTCTGGCTTTTGTAGACCGTCAGGGTGATCAGCCCTTGCTGCGTGAATTTGGTGGCATTGTTTAACAAATTGCAGAGGACTTGACGCACCTTCATCAAGTCAGCCTGCATAGAACCTAAATTAGCCGCCAGGTTGACCTGTAGCTTGTTATCGTTCTCTCTCAGAGACAGGTAAATGGTGGCAACGACCTCTTCTACTAATGTCGCCAGGTCAAAGGTCTCGATATAGAGATCCATTTTGCCTGCTTCAATTTTGGAGAAATTCAGGATATCGCTGATCAGTGCGAGTAGATGATGTCCGGACCTGCCAATCGTCTCCAAACCAGAAGCAAACTCCTCATGGCCCATTTCTTGCAGTTCTTCTTGAATTAGCTCACTGTAGCCAATCACAGCATTGAGCGGAGTCCGTAACTCATGGCTCATGTTGGCTAGGAAGGTATTTTTGGCCCGATTAGCGGCTTCTGCTGCTTCCTTTGCCGCTTGCAATTTAACCTCCGCTTGCTTCCGCTCAGTCACATCTCGCCAAACGATTAAGCGACCTGTTAAGCGACGGTAGGAGTCAGCCAAGGGAGAAATGCGTAGATCAAAGCAGCGTTCATCCTCGCCAGTGCCAAAGCTGATTTCGGTATGTGCTTCTAAAAGGTTGCCATACTCCTGTAGTAAATGCGGCCACTGGGCCAGCACACGCATGGCAGGTTGTCCGATCGCGGCGGCATTCCACCCAATCATTTGTTGGGCCGCAGGATTGAGGTCTACAATCCGATTTTGGAGGTCTAAAACCATCACGCCATCGCTCATGCTTTCAATGACGGCATCTCTAGCCACAGGCACAATGTCGAGCAGACGAAAGCGGAACAATCCCCAAGCTGTCGCGGCTCCTGTGACTGTGAAAGCAAATGGGGTGAGGTCTAAGTGAGGAAAGGGATTTAAGCGTAAGAGGTAGAGGGCATTAGCGAGCCAAGGCGCGATCGCCCCAATCAATAAAGCCCAAGCTTGCCCCCGATAGAGCTGAGGAGAACGCAGCAACGCTTGCACGACTAGAACTGTGCCCAACCCAGTTATGAGGTAGGAGTAAGCGGCATGAATCCAGAACCCAATGCCGTGGGTCACGCTCAGGAGGGTGTAGGAGCTAATTTGCCCAAGTTCCGTCTGGGACCAAATTAGCCGATGCCACTCGTTCGTCCACACCAGAAAAGACATGACCAGCGGTTCAATGGTCAGCAGGAGCAAGTTTCTCCGAGTCATCCACTTGGTTCGCCCTGTGTACTGGAGGGCAAAGAGTAACCAAGCCGCTGGCACCACCACAATTCCGAAGTACTGAACTTTCCCTGCTAAAACTTTGCTAGCGAGGTCGCTGCTGCTCAGTTCCCAGATATATCCGAGCAACCATTCTGAAACACCCAACATGAACAGGGCAAAGGTGTTAGCAATACTCGCAGAGCGACGCCGCCATGCCAGGTACACGAGGGTAATGGAGACCCCAGCGGCAATGAGGAGCGGAATAGCATAAGGAGTAGACTGCCAGCGCAGCATCCTAGAAAATCCCCACGTTAATAAAGGGGCAGCCTAAAGAGGCTTGTTCAGAAAAAAGTGCATTTTTTCTAGTAACTGATTGAAGTTGACTGGCTTCGTTTCGTATTCATCGCACCCTGCGGCTAGACATCTTTCGCGATCGCCTGCCAGGGCATGGGCGGTCAGCGCGATGATGGGAATGGTGTGGGTGGTAGGAGCAGCCTTGATCTGTTGAGTTGCTTGCCAACCGTCCAGAACGGGTAGGCTCATGTCCATTAGAATCAAGTCGGGTGTCTCTGCTTGGGCGATCGCGATTGCTTGAACCCCATCGGCGGCATGTACAACTTGGTAGCCGCGCTTTTGAAGCCGTCGTAACATCATAAAAGAATTCACCTCGTTGTCTTCAACGAGTAAAATTTTGGTCATATTTTTTTGCTAGCCTACTGGCTCAAAAACGGCTAAATAACGGCTAAATATTATTGCTGTATAACTAAGCGTCTCTATATCTAGTTGTATAGCAAGATGCTGAAATGACCACCGAGTTCCTACGTGGGTTGACTTCACCTTCAGAATAGTCTATTCGGTATCTTTCGCTACTGTATATCTAGTGACTTCAATGCTAATGCGTGCTACCTGGACAATTAGAAATAATCGCTTCGATTGGGGAGCACGTACTTACTTAATGGGAGTTCTGAATGTTACGCCAGACAGCTTTAGTGATGGTGGACAATTTGACTCCTTGGCGACAGCCTTAGAGCAGGCCAAACATTTAGTTGCGGCTGGTGCAGACATTCTAGATATTGGGGGGCAGTCTACCCGACCCCAAGCCACTGAGATAGATGTAGAAACAGAACTGGCGCGGGTAATTCCGGTGATAAAAGCGGTGCGATCGCAACTGGATGTGCCAATTTCGGTGGATACAACCAGAGCGGTTGTCGCTAAAGCGGCGGTAGAGGCTGGAGCTGACATCATCAACGATATTTCGGGTGCAACCTTTGATCCAGAGATGCTATCTACTGTGGCTGCCCTACAAGTCCCTCTGATCTTGATGCATATCCGAGGCACCCCTCAGACAATGCAACAGTTGACTGATTACCAAGACTTAGTCGGCGAGATTCAAGCCTTTTTGCAAGCTCGCATAGAGGCGGCGATCGCGGCGGGAATTAACCCTGTTCACCTAATGATTGATCCAGGGATTGGCTTTGCCAAAACTTACTCGCAAAACTTAGAACTGCTGCGCCGCATCTCAGAGTTTCGAGCGTTAGGTTGCCCGATCTTGGTGGGCCCATCTCGCAAAAGTTTTATTGGTCATATTTTGAATCAGCCGGACCCGCAGCAACGAGCCTGGGGAACAGCGGCTGCTTGTTGTGCCGCGATCGCTGGCGGCGCTGATTTACTACGACTGCATGATGTCCAGGAAATGCGAGATGTTTGCCTTGTAGCAGATGCAATTTGGCGGCAAGAACTGGCTTAACTTACAGGGAAAACCTGCCTGAGTTCAGGATGAAGCACCATTACCAGGACCGCCACCGAGTCCCGGATCAAAACCATCGGGCGTGGTTGGTGTTTCCATCAAGTTCTCCAAAGCTTCGCTCAAAGCCTTCGGGTCCATGAAAATGACTTTGGAGTTAGGACTTTCACTAATTTTTTCATTGGCTTCTACATACCGCTGAGCAATTAGGTACTTCAGCACCTCACTCGTATTGGGTTGAGCTTGCAGCGCTTTCGCAATTAACCGCATCGATTCAACCGTGCCCTCTGCCTCAGAAATGGAAGCCCGCTTGCGAATTTCCGCCGCTCGTTGCTGCGCCATCGATTCTAGGAGGGAGGGAGGCGGTGAAATGTTCTGCACCTCAACCCGCGTTACTTTCACGCCCCAAGCTGCGGTCGCTTCATCGAGCTGATGCAGTAGGGTTTGGTTAATTTCGGAGCGAGATGAATAGGTGTCTTCTACTTTCATTTGGCCCAAAGCCGATCGCAGAGTTGTTAGCACCAGGTTTTTAATCCCCAACTCCACATCTTCTACCGAGTAGAATGCTCGCTCTAGCTCTAGAATCCGCCAATAAACCACTGCATCCGCTTTCAAAGCCACGTTGTCTTTGGTAATGGCTTCTTGGGGTTCTACGTCCAACACCTGCTCCCGTACCGTGTCTTCCAGCACGATGGAGTCTACGAAGGGCACAATAAAGTTCAAACCGGGAGTAAGTTTGCGGTGATAGCGGCCTAGACGTTCTACTAGCGCCTCGTTGCCTTGGTTGATGATTTTTACAGAGCCAACGGTATAACCGACAATGACTAAAGCTAAGGCGGCAAGAATAGACTCCATAAGTCAATCAACTCCCGATGAGTGGGTTGGGCAGAAACGCAGAGCCAAAATTACTCAGACTACGACTTTTCAGTTTAGTGGTTAGTTTAGTCAGCTTGAGGGGAGTCTGTCTGAAATGTTAAGGTCCGGGTAGTTGGCAGGGATAACCAGGAGGGTGTTGCGTTGCCGCCCCACTACATAAACTCGCTGCTGGATTGCGATCGCCACATCTGGCAACTGACAGCAAGCCTGCCAAAGCGTCCCTTCATAGATGACAAGCCCCATTCCACCTGCCGGAATGGCAGTTCTGACCCAAGCTTCGGTATCGTGCTTGAGAGTTTTAGCTTCTTTCGGCATCAGCGATCGCATGAAACTCGCTAGGGTGAAGGACAGCACCCCCCATAAAATCATTTGGGCGAGGGGAGAAGGAACGCCAATGGTGGCGATCGCGGTAATGATGGCGGCGATGCCTAAAGCTGGGATGCTCGGTTCAGGAATCAGCGTCCCTAAGGCTAGGCAGAGCATGCCGCCAATCAGCCACAGACTATGAGCAGGTAGAGTTACCACCAGAGGTGACCAGTGAAGAGGGGATTCGGATACCAGCATTTGCAAGGGAGCTAGGCTACGTCATGCAGCGTCAATCGTGCAGCCCCAAGCTGGTTGGCAAGATAGTTCAGTTGCTAGATCCTACTCCCAGTGTACAAACTGGTGACTCGTTCTGTTGGAATGTAACCAATTGAGCTTTTGCCATCCCAATCAGCTAGAAACGATCAGTTAGAACCTGGACGACGCGAACCGAGTTGCCACGCAGAGCTGCCAAATGAGGCACTAACGGTGTAAAGCACTGAGTTACAAGCCACGAAATAATAGGCCAACGCCGAAACCTGCTGATTTACTTGAGTATTCAGTTGATGGGGTGGCAGGGCTGCTACTTTCATCCAAGGCGCTAAGCTGGCTGGCAATTTTGTGTTCAGGCGTAGCGGAATTTGGGTTGTAGAGAGTGATTGGGCGTAGCCAGAAGTTAAAAACGGTTGGTATTGCTTGGCCTCTGGAGTCAGTTGCTTGATAAAAGCCAAACTCACTCCTTGCAGCAATTGGCGAAGATTTGCAGTTTCTTTGCCTTGCCGTTCTCGCACTAAAGCACTTTGGGTAATCAAGTCACTAAAATTCGCTGGATCACCCACACTCAGATGAGTTCCTCCGATCGCGGTGACTAAATATTTAGGATTAGGCAGTTGGGCGAAAGGTTGTAACTGGTGGGTTAGGGTCGGGGTCAGGCTGTCTTCTGTACCCGTCAAAATCAAAGTTGGCGTCGCGACTCGCTTCAACCCTTCTGGCCCAAACAAGCGACCAATGACGGGATTGAGGGCGATCGCCTGCACCACTCTTGGATCGCGCAAGCTCACCCGACGTTCTGGTAGATCAATAGCGGTACATTGCAACCAGTCGGCGGGAGATAAACCGAGGGGGATGTGCTCTTGGCAAAACTGGCGCAACCCGACCACATTCAGTTCCGCTCCTGCCAAAGCCAGGGCTGTGTACCCTCCTAACGAGTGCCCCATGACGCTAGCTTGGTTTGTATTCAGCTTCCCCCGCAAGGCACCAGGCTTCTGATTCAGTTGTGCCAACTGATCTAGCAAAAAGCTGACATCTCTGGGGCGCTCAACAAACTCGGCGGCTGAGAGTAAAGTATCGCGAGCCTGACCTGGTGAAGGACTGGCTAACCAGGCCATGTTACTGCCAGGATGCTCGATCGCGGCTACCGTCAGCCCATAGGAAGCTAAATGACGTGCCAAATAAGCCAGGAAAGTCCGATTCGCGCCAAAGCCGTGAGAAAGCACAACCAAAGGACCACTAGGGCGATCGCTCCAGTAAAGATCCACAGGAAGAGTACGCTGGCGTTGGCGATCGCGCAGCACCAGAGTCTTTTGCTCTACGACTTGAGGTCCAGGCACCGTAGGGTCAAAGGCGGCAGTAAAAGCAGAGTCTACTTTCAACTCGCGCTCTAAAATGGGGCTGAGAGCTTGGCTTTCCCAGTAGGAAAAGTTGAGTTGAGAAGCGAGCGCTGCGATCGAAGTAACATCTACGGTCACAGTTTCTTGAGGAAATGCTCTCAAGATCGCCAGGACACTCAAGCCATCGACCTGACGGGCTGCCAGCGTAATCGCGGCTTGCAGTTGTTCTACATTACTACCCGGAATCGCCACGCCCAAGGCAGCTAGCATTCTTTGGCCAGCGGGGGAGCGCAACAGCTCATTCACGACTTGATCGCCAATATTCGGGTCAAGTTCTAGGCGATCGGCCAGAGCTTTGCGGATATCAGGGGTCAAGACTAGCGCATAAGGTTTGAGTGCGGGAGACAGTTTTCCCGTCTTGGCAAATTCTTCTAAATCCGCGATCGCGATCGTCTGCTGAAAGGGGCCGAGGCGCAATGTGAGCCGTTCTGCCGCATGACTAGGGCTGGCAATACTGCAACTAAGCGCGACAGCAGCACTGCATAAGAGCCCTTGCATCCACCTTTGATAACGTTGTGGTAAGGCTGAAGGGATGGCTGGGGAGGAGGCGACTCGCGGCTGAGGCCAGAAAAACTGCGGCATGTTCTCGAATGGCGACAAGTTCAACATCAATGAACTGCTAGAACTGCTTTGGCAAATGACTCTAGGCTATACAAAAGCCTAAGTTGGCCAAAACACCTAGCAAGACAATTTGGTAGAAGGAATCTGTTGCGGGTTGTTCCCACCTGCTTTAAAGGTAGTAGAAAGTTGAAGCGTTTGATGTATTCCTGATGCCGAGCTGACTGAAAGATTGCTGAGAAATTGGTTAGGGAGTCGGAGCGGGTACCGCAAATTCTTGAGCTGCAAATTTGCGCCCGGATAAGGGGTCAATCACAATGCCGTAGCCAAACTTGACGTACTCTGGCTTCAAAATATTGTCTCGATGACCGTTGCTATACATCCAGCCCTTCTGAAACATTTCAATATCTCGGTAAGTGAGTCCGACGCTGGAGTCTTGGACATAAATAATGTTCTCTCCTACGCCCACTCTCGGAGCCCCACCGATCGCGTGAAACCGCTCGGTGGGCGTGCGGCCCTCAAGCGAGTTGTGAGCAAAATAGTGCCGATTCATCATGTCTTGGGCATGGAGTTGCGCGGCTTGGGAGAGGAGCGGATCTTCTACCAAAGTAGGCAAGCCGTTGAGTTGGCGATCGCGGTTCATCACCTCCAGGCCAAGCTTCTGTAGCTCTGGCAAAGAGCGGGGTGCGGAAGCAGTCCAAAGAGTCGCGATCGGCAGACCAATCTTCCAATTGCTGCCACCAGGACCGTTATAGAGACCGAGATGGAAAACTTTTTCCGGTGATAGCTCCGCCCAAAAATAGTGAGCATCTAACGGATGGCCGCGTTGGGCCTGCTTGATGTAATGAAAAACGGGTGGAATCGTCCATAGGACTGCAAACAAGGCAGCGTAGCTTAACCAAACCTGTTTAGGGCAAGTCTTGCGCCAACTCGATCGCGAACTGCGGGAAGACAAACTTGACATACTGCGATCGCCCTATCGGATGCTCCATTTTCCGGATTCATCCTATAAAAAGGCAGCTAGCAGAGATACCGTGAAAGCACCGTTGCGATCGCTTCTCAGAAATTTTGTGCCCGTAAAAGTGCGACATTGAGCGGGTTTCAATCTCCAGTGATATGTACCACTAGCTCGCGGGTGTGACTGCGTTGGCGATGTTCCCACACATAAATGCCTTGCCAGGTGCCTAGGACTAAGCGTCCTTGAGAAATGGGGATTTGCTCGGAGCTGTGAGTTAAGGCCGTTCGAATGTGAGCAGGCATATCGTCTGGGCCTTCAGCGCTGTGGATATAGCGTTGGCTATCTTCGGGGACAAGCTTGGCAAAAAAGTTTTCTAAATCGCGTAACACGTCTGGGTCAGCGTTTTCTTGAATCAGTAAGCTCGCCGAAGTATGCCGCAAAAATAAGGTACAGAGTCCCGTCTCAATCCCCGACTCTGCCACGATCGCCTGAATTTTGGAGGTGATTTTAGCTAGCGACTTACCCGCAGTTGAGATGGTCACGAAACGTTGGTAATGGCGCATGAATTTTGAATAGCTGGTTAATTGAATGAATTTACTGGGCAAAGTATTGAATCACCGCTTCAGCGATCGCCTGGTTGCCATCGGTTCTGACCGCTTCAGATTGCCGTGGCGCTTGGGGTAATTGGCGTAAAAACTCCCAGTCGCCGTGGAAAAATTCATCTGGTTGCAGAATTTGATGCTGAGCATGATCCTGAATGCCTGCTAACAAGACAGGCGATTCGGCAAAGTCATCGCGCGTGATGGTAATAATCAGTAAGTTTTGGCGGCAGGCTTCGGCAAAGGTGCTGTATCCCGGTTTGGAGACTAAACGGCCACACAGCGGCATAAAGTCAACCGGACGGTATTGGTGATCGGTGACTTGGCGTATGTTGAGCCAATCTGGAGCTTGGCGATCGAAGGTGATGAATTGCCAATCAGGGAAGCGCTGCAAATTCTGATAGGGAATTTGATCCAGACCCAAACCGCCGAAGGTGAGTAAAACGGTTCGCTCTGGCGGGGCAGTGAGATTAAACGTGGAGCGGAGCTGATCTAAATCAAAGCGAGGCGAGCCTCCGGTTAAACCCACATCTGTAATGGTGGGAAAGGCGCTCATCGATTCGTGGAAAGGTAGGCGAAACAGGCGATCGCACTGTTGGAAACAACCCCGAATCCAATCGGCAATTTCTACAAACTCACCGCCCCAAGCTTGATAGATAAAGTCCCAACCAAAGTTGCTCATCATCCAGCAAGGTACGCCTGCGGCTTTGGCAATTTTGGCAGCTAGAGGTGGAATATCTGCCAACACCAGCCCCACACGATTTTGCTGAATAAAGTTCACTTCTGAGGCGATCAGCGATCGCTCTTGGGCCCGGATATGCCGCAGTTTTTCCAGCGTGGCGGCTTTGTCCATCGTGATGCTGTCGCTTTGGATAATCCCGACATCTAAGCCACGGGGACGGTGAATAAAATCGCCAGTCACATACGACTCCAGTAACCACCGGGGGGCCGTTGTCACCATTGCCACCAAAATCTCTGGGCAGAGGCGTTGAATTTCTGCCACTACCGAAGCAGCACGAGTGGCATGACCAAAACCGTGATTGGTGATTGCCACATATAAAACGGGTCGCGACATGCCTAAGCTCTCCTCCTACCCCACCGTTTGACAAAACTGCTGCACGCCCACCACCAAGCGATCGATCTCCGATTCTAAAGTCAGGTAATGCACACAAGCACGGACACAATCAGGATTCAAAATGGTACGAACCATTAAACCTTGGCTCTCTAAAAACTGGGCCAGTTGGCGGTGCGATCGCCCAGAAGCTTGATCTACCAGCTGAAACGAAACCAAACCTGCCTCCGGTGGTGCAGTCCGCAAGCAATGCACAGAAGATAATTCCTTCAGTTGCTGCCACAGATAAGCACTCAGAGTTTGAATCCGCTGATAACGAGCTTCCACTGAACCCCATTCGCTCTGAGTCGCGATCGCAACTCTCAACGCAGGATACAAGGCATAGTCGGAAGTGGCTACCTCAAACCGTTTGCCGCCTCGTTCCCAGCCCACGGGTTGGCCGTTAGCATCCGTGGTGATGCCTCGCCAGCCAATGAAGGTTGGTTGCAACGTTTCTAGAGCGTCTGGGCGAATGTATAATCCACCGACTCCAGCAGGTCCACACCACCACTTATGGCCTGTAAACGCATAAAAATCGACCGCTAGTGCTGCCAGGTCGAGCGGTAACACCCCGACCGATTGCGCTGCATCCACTAAAACCCGTACTGGATGTTGTTGAGTTGGGTAGGCGTGGCAAGCCGCCACAATTTCTCCTAGGGGAAGCAACTGGCCCGTGTTCCACAGAATATGGCTGAGAACAACCAGGCGAGTATTAGCTGTTAAATGTTGCGCGATCGCCGCTACTGGATCACCTGCATTCAGCGTTGCCATCAGCGAGCAAACGTCTACCGCTACGCCAAACCGACGCTGAATTTCTTGAACCACAGCAATGATGCTTTGATGCTCACAGTTAGTCATCAAAATGCGATCGCCAGGTTGCCAATTGATACCCCAGAGTGCAATATTGCAGCCCGTCGAGACGCTATCGGTCAAGGTGATGGTTTCAGCCGTTACGCCCAGCTCTGCGGCGATCGTTTGGCGAGTTTGCTGAGATTCCTGATTAATCCAGACATTGCTGCTATTAGAAAATGGGCCAGCTTGTTGCATATGCAAGTGCGCTTGCTGCATCGCTGCTAAAGCCGCTTGGGGCATTGGGCCTTGACCACCGTAGTTGAAATAAGCTTTATTCGCTAAGGCAGGAAACTGGTGGCGATGACGCTCTAGAAGGTGATGAACCGGAAGCGTGCTGGTCATAGCTGCTCAAATCAGTGGGCAAGCCCTAGCATTTTAGCAATTTAAGTTATCACGACATGAGCGTAGCCTTAGAATTTCCAATGATTTAGCAATTTGACTAGAGAAATCAATCCTGGGATACATCCCCAATTAGATAGATTCTTATAAATTGTTTAAGGAAAAATATTTAATGTTCGTGTGAGGAACTAGAGTCCCTATGGCAAACTGGCAACTACGTAGCTCCCTGCTGAAATCTGCTCTGATTGTTGGACTAGCGACTGTAATGGGTGCTAGTGGCAGCATCGGCATGGCTTTGGTCGGGGAGCAGAGCGCGATCGCTCAAGAGCAAGCTCCCGCCGAGGAGACCCCAGCTGAAGAGACTCCCGCCGAAGAAGCTCCCGCCGAGGAAACCCCAGCTGAAGAGACTCCCGCTGAAGAAGCTCCCGCCGAGGAAACCCCAGCTGAAGAGACTCCCGCTGAAGAAGCTCCCGCCGAAGAGACCCCCGCCGAGGAAACCCCCGCCGAGGAGACTCCTGCTGAAGAAGCTCCCGCTGAAGAGACCCCTGCCGAGGAAACCCCCGCTCCTGCCGAGCAAGCTTCTGACCAACGAGTTCTTCCCATCGTGCTTGTCTCTACTGCTGGAGAAACGGCTAGCACCAGAGTCATTCCTGGCTACCAGCCTCGCTTTAGCAAGATTTTAGGCAGTGGTGCCCTACTGGTGAACGACGAAGATCAAGTCACAGGCTACTACTTCGCGACCACAGGTTTAGAGCCTAGCCAGACTCTGCCTTATCACTTTCATGGCGCTCTGACTGGTACTAACCCCACCAGTTGCGAAGGCGATAAAGCTCTATTAGATTCCGAAGTCGGTGGCGGCGTTATTACAGATTTGGCTGCGATCGCACCACTGCAATCTAGTGTTGGTGGCTTTGGTCGGGTTGGTTCACCCTTCAGCCCTGTTCAGCTATCTGCCCCGGTTGCTTTGGCAGACATTGGCTACCTAAACATTCACTCGACCCAAGGCACTCCTGTTGGCCCTGGCATCGTTTGTGCCAACGTGCGTCTAGATCCCGCTGGCTTCGTGCGTAAGTAAGCGTTCTGGTAGGGCCAAAGTTTGGAATGATTTGAGTGGTATGGACTACTCAAATCATTCTCATATACAACCACCAGAGGCCCTTTGGCGTTGCTAATCCTGAGATGAATCTGGGTTCTTCGACAAAGTAGGCTGATTTAGCAGTCTCTAAATACCACAACTAAGCAAATTTCCTGCTAGCGTTGAAGGCATGTTCCTGACTACTGAACTCCTACTACAGTATCAACGCTGTAGTCGAAGAGCCTTCCTAGATATCTATGGAGATCTCACTCAACGAGATCCTCCGAGCGATTACTTGCTCAAGTTAATCCAGGACAGCGCGGCTCATCGACGAACTGTGTTGACAGAGTATGCTTGGCAGCAACCCACCTGGCCGCCGAGAGATTGGATTGCCGGGGGCCAAGCCACCCTGGAAATGATGCGGCAGGGAGTAGAGTGCATTTACCAAGGGATTCTCCTAAGGGAGACACCAGAAGGAGTGACCTTGGTGAGTCAGCCCGATCTCCTGATCAAGCAACCTGGTCAGTCTTACTTTGGCGATTGGATTTACGTCCCAACTGAAATTAGGTTAGGCAAGCGCCCTAAGCTGGAGTACCAAATTCTGGCTACGTTTCATACCTATGTTTTGGCTGCGGTGCAAGGCGCTTGGCCTGAGACAAGTTGGCTGATTCTGCGAGAAAAAGGAGCTTACGAAGTCGATTTGTGGACTTTGTTGCCCCAGATGCAAACGATTTTGCAAGAGTGTTTGCAAACTCTGCTTGCCCCAGAAGCCCCCGAAGTTTTCATTGCTCGTAACCGCTGTAACCTGTGTGGTTGGCTGAACTACTGTTCGGGAGTAGCGCAAGCGCAACGGCATCTATCGCTGCTGCCTGGAGTCACTGCTAGCCGCTACACTCAGTTGCAAGCCCTTGATCTAGTTACAGTCGAATCTTTAGCCAGTTCTACACCAACCAGGCTGGAGACTTTACCTGGCTTTGGCCCAGAAGTAGCTCAAAGGCTAGTTTGGCAAGCGCAAGCTGTGTTAGAGAACCGAGCGATCGCCTACCCAGACAAGTCACCTTCTGGCAAGCCTTTGAACTTGTCCCAAGAACTGCCGACTGCCCCAGTGGAACTTTATTTTGACATTGAGGCCGAACCAGACCTGAATGTGGCTTTTCTACATGGAGTATTGGTCGTCGATCGCCGAACTCAGCAAGAAACATTCCACCCTTTGTTGGCAGAGCGGCCAGAAGACGAGGTTTTGGTTTGGCAGCAGTTTTTGGAATTAGTCAACGACTATCCAGATGCTCCGATTTTTCATTTCTGCCCATACGAGCCTCAAACCGTAGCGCGCTTGGCGAAGCTGTACGACACACCATCTCCTTGGGTACGACCACTGCTCAGCCGCTTCGTTGATTTGCATGAGCGGGTAACTCGTACTGTAATTTTGCCCGTTGAAAGCTATGCCCTCAAACCGATTGCTCGTTGGGTGGGGTTTGACTGGCGCGATGCCAAAGCGAATGGAGCCCAGGCAATTTGCTGGTATAGCCAGTGGCTAGAAACAGGCGATCGCGCTTACCTAGATGCGATCGTGCAGTACAACGAAGATGATTGTCGAGCCACTTACCAGATCAAAGAGTGGCTGGTAGGTTTCTTGCAGGAATCACTTTGCTCAGAGTTGGTCTAGGGGTTCTGCGCCAGAAATTTTGCGTCCCAGAATCACTAAATCTCGCTCTACTCCATCGAGACTAGCGACTTGCGGGAGATAGCCCCACTGCTGGAAGCCAAATTTCTCAAACAACCGCAAACTCGGTTGGTTATGAGCAAAGATGAAGCCGAGCAAGTTTTTTAAGCCTAGCTGCGGGCTGCGCTGAATTGCTTGCTGCAAAAGAACTTGCCCAATTCCTCGACGCTGATAAGGTGCAGCTACGTAAACACTCACTTCGGCGGTGGCTTGGTAGGCGGGTCTGCCATAAAAAGATTGAAAGCTGAGCCAACCCACCACAGTCTGCTCCTGTTCCATTACCCATAAAGGCCGAGATTGATAGTTGCGATCGCGTAACCAAGCCAAACGGCTCTCTACGGTGACAGGTTGAGTATCCGCTGTGACCCTGCGGCTAGGAATGGTGGCATTGTAAATTTCTACGATCGCGGGTAGGTCAGCCTCCACCGCATCCCGAATTGGCATTTAAAAAATCCCTCAAGAAAAATTTGAGAAAACGTTTGACAAACCCGTGAAACATCAGCATAATAGAAATCGCGACTTGCAAGGGACTGTAGTTCAATTGGTTAGAGCACCGCCCTGTCACGGCGGAAGTTGCGGGTTCGAGCCCCGTCAGTCCCGTAAAATAAGTAATGAAGGATGAGGGATGAAGGATGAATTAGAATTCTTTCATCCCTCATCCTTCCTGTTGCATCCTTCTATTTTTTGACCTATGACTGTTCGAGTCCGTCTTGCCCCCAGCCCCACAGGGAACTTGCATATTGGTACTGCCAGAACTGCGGTTTTTAACTGGCTGTTTGCCCGCCATCAGGGTGGTCAATTCATCTTGCGGATTGAGGACACTGACATAGAGCGATCGCGTCCGGAATACACCCAAAACATTCTGGAAGGTTTGACCTGGCTAGGCATGACCTGGGATGAAGGGCCGTTCTACCAAACTCAACGGATGGACTTGTATCGGCAGGCAATTCAATCTCTGCTCGACAAAGGCTTAGCTTACCGCAGCTACGAAACGCCGGAAGAGTTGGATGCCATGCGGGAAGCTCAGAAGGCGAGAAGCGAGGCTCCTCGGTACGACAACCGTCACCGTAACCTCACGCCTGAGCAAGAAGCGGCTTTTGTTGCTGAAGGCCGTCAGCCTGTCATTCGCTTCAAAATTGAAGATGATCGAGAAATTAGCTGGAATGACTTAGTCCGGGGCAAAGTCACTTGGAAAGGGCGAGATCTAGGCGGCGATATGGTGATTGCGCGGGCCGCTGCCGCTGATGAAGTTGGACCACCCCTCTACAACTTTGTGGTGGTGGTCGATGACATCGACATGCAGATTTCCCATGTGATTCGGGGAGAAGACCACATCGGCAATACCCCCAAGCAGATTCTGCTCTACGAAGCCTTAGGTGCTACAGCGCCAGAGTTCGGTCATACGCCACTGATTCTAAACTCATCGGGAGCCAAGCTCTCTAAGCGGGATGGCGTCACTTCCATTTCCGATTTTAAGCAGATGGGCTACGTGCCTGAAGCGTTGGCTAATTACATGACCTTGCTCGGTTGGTCTGCACCAGACGCTACGCAAGAACTGTTTACTTTACCCGAAGCGGCTCAACTATTTAGCTTTGATCGCGTCAACAAAGCAGGAGCCAAGTTTGACTGGGATAAGCTGAACTGGATCAACAGCCAATACCTACATGCGATGCCTGTCGATCGCCTGACAGATCTGTTGATTCCCTTCTGGCAGGCTGCCGGATACGAGTTTGATCCCACAGGCGATCGCGCTTGGCTAGAGGAGCTCACGACTTTACTAGCAGCGAGCTTGGTACTTCTAAAAGATGCAGTCGAGATGAGCCAGTTGTTCTTCAACCCGATTGCTTTCACTGACGAAGCTAAGACACAACTCCAGCAAGCAGGCTCGGCTGCTACTTTGCAAGCGGTGGCTGCAGCTTTACCAAGCGACCACAGTCTGACTGCCGAGCAAGCGCAAGACATCATCAAGCAGGTGGTGAAAGAGCAGAACGTCAAGAAAGGCCTAGTGATGCGATCGCTACGTGCCGGATTGACTGGAGACTTACAGGGGCCTGATTTACTTCAGTCTTGGCTGCTTCTGCATCAGAAGGGACAAGATTTACCCCGTCTGCAACAAGCTTTGACGGTCGCTCAGTAAATCTTCGTGTCAGCTTTGTAGCAAATTAATCCAATCAAAACTAAAGATACTAGTTACTGTACTAGTTACTGAAGGAGATCGGGTGGTAAACCTATCTCAAGCAAAGGGTAGGGAACTCCGTTAGGAACCCTACCGTCTTTTTTACAAGAGTAGTTCTCACCAATCATTTACGGAGTGGGATCGGGCGCAAGCGGGCTCATTACACTCCGAATAACAAAAATGTAGGTTTAGAGCAATGGCGATCTGTTAGCGGCATGATTGCTATTTGCTACATTCCGTCAGTAAGCAGTTAAGGGCAACCAGAATGCGCAACAGTGGGCTAGGCAGAGGAGTAGGATTGCCAATCGCGATCGCGATCGTAGCTGGAGGTTTGATCACGACCCCGGCACAAGCGCAGTCAGCCCAATCTCCCTTACTTTCGATCTTTGAAAACGTTAAACTCGGTCCCAAGTTTTCCCCAGACCCAACTAGAATTCAGGGTATTAGTGGGGGGTCAGTGGCGGCTACAAGTATTGCAAAACGCAATGATACGATAACAGGGCCGTGCAGCGGTTATATGGATACTAAGCCAGACCACACCCTCTCGCTGACTGGCTTTTTCGATTACCTCAGCTTGGAAGTCGAAAGCCCTGAAGATACTACCTTGGTGATTCAAGGGCCAGGTGGCACCTGGTGTAATGATGACCATCAAGGTAAAAACCCCGGTATTGCAGGTCAATGGCTTGCTGGAACCTATAAAGTTTGGATCGGTTCCTACAAGCCCGGTAGCTACCATCCTTATCGCATCAAGCTCTCAGAAGTTCGTTAATGGTTGTCCGTCCATCATCTCAGCCTATCCATGAATGGGTTCAGTTTGAGTGGGGAGTTGCTAAAGTGCCAATTTAGTGACTCCACACTCAAGGGCTGAAGCCTTTGCTAGAGGGTTAATCCAAATAACTTAGAAATCTTCTAGAAGAGAGCTGAGTCGGCTCAAAATTGGATCAGATTCGGGAGATAAAGCTGCTGTTTTTGAGACTGGCTCCTTGAAAGCAAAGATAGGTTCAGGGGCCATGGGGTCAGCAGGGATGCAAGTCTGAGCTAATAGTGGTGACGAAACTTCAACCATGCTAGGCGGAGGAGTTGGAACGGAAGAGGATAAGGTTGATGGAGCCTGGCTAAGCTGAGATTGTAGGTCTGCAAACTGCTGAGCAATGTGAGTCTCGATCGCTTCAACTTGAGTCGTCAAGTGAATGAGCTGACTAGTTAGTTGATTGAGATACTCCGTTGTCGGATTATTCGTGGGTTGTTTCCAGCTAGAAAACCCGCGATCGCTCTTCGTTCCCAATTCCTCTAACTGCTGAATAACTTGCCTGAGCTGAGCTTCAAGCTGATCAAATTGTTGGGATTGGCTAGCAACTAACTTTGCCTCTAGTTGGGCTACTTGTTGCTGGATTGGTGTTAAGGCTGCTTCAAAGTCAATAGCATGACTAACATCGTGATTGACAGACTGAGTGGGCTCAGCGGCTAATAAGGTTTGCTGGAGCGCTTGCTTACAGAGATCACTGAAACTGTCGTACTGCTCTTCGCTCAATGCTGCTTCGATCGCCACCAACAAAGTTTGGTCAGCAGCTTCCGGAGTAAACGTAATAGATTTATTCGTCTTTTTCGGGGGAGTGGGCATGGCAGTCAGACCTTGGTGAGTTGAGGATTAACAGTTGCCAACTGGGCGCGGCCATAGAGGTATTGGCCTAACGCATTCGCTTTGCGCGACGGTTGGGCGAGGTGAATGCGCAACTGCGCCTCCTCTAGCAAGGGTTGAAAATCTGGCCAGAAAAATTCGCCGCCCCCACCACTGACGATCACATCTGTAACTCGTTCTGGTAGCCAAGCGATTAAACGGTTCGACAACTCACGGGCAAAACTCTTCCGCAAGCTGGGCAGAATAGCATCCAAATCCGTTGGGCGAGTGGCACCACGGGGACGATAAAACCGTTGTCCTTGAGGTCGATTCACCGCTTCGATCAACGAGAGCGACTGACTATCTGCGCCTTGAATTTGACTTGCCACTTGGTCGTAGAACTGGTTCATGGCAAAGGGTTCGCTCTTGGAGGCTCCGCGCGCAAACCGAAAGCGATCGACCATGAGAAAGTCGGTAGTTTGGTGACCAATATCCACGATCGCGACTGATAGATTTGGTAAGTCAGGACTATGAGCGTCTTTGTCTTGGGCTTCACACCAAATCAGGCTGCCATAGCCTTCTGGCATCACCCACACCTGCTGAATGTTGACGGCTTTTGGCTCGCCTCGGTAAGCCAAAACATGGGGCGATCGCAGCAAACTGATTAATTGCTCTTTCTCGCGATCGAACTGCTCTTGGGAGTGGTAGGGCAATCCCAAAACCACAGCCAAATCTCCGCTGAGATTGAAATGCCCTACGCAAGCCAACACCTTGACCAAGGCATCTTCAACCTTGGATTGTCCGACGCCTAAGTTGGCTCCAAAGTCTGCTGCTAATTGCCCGATCGCGTAGCCTCGACCTTGGTGCTCCAACCAAATATCTAATAGCGCATCGGTAGAACGGGACTCGAACCCACCCCGTCGCACTTGGTCAACGGTTAAGTGAGCGACATTAGCAGCAATCAGCACTACATCATCGGGATAGCGGCTCACGCAAGCTTTAGTAGAAGTTCGGCCCAAGTCAATACTCAAAATTGCAGTACTGCTGGAATGACCATTGAGTGAATTAGAGGGTTGTCTGGCAGTCATCGAATTATTCACCTCTCGCTTAAATTCATAACTGTGCATGCCCTGTCTTGACCACGAAGCACTGATTCAAGCCCCCAGGAGGGATGGTTGAATAGCCAAAACTCGGTAAAGTTTTGGCATAGGTGCTAAGAAGTGGGTGCTGGAAAAAATTTGAGTCTGGCTGAGCCTGACCTGGTGAACCTAGCTTTGGTAAACCCAGATCTAGCGATCGCTTTCTTTAGGCCCTATTTATATAGTACAAAAGTACTATATAGCATGGTTTATGAGGAGACAAACCCCTTTGCTTGCCCCAATCCTGATAATTAAGTTAAATTTGATTAAGAAGTTGTTTTAACCGTTCTTAAGCAAGCTCCGACAAACCTGAGCTTGATAGATATGAAGCTAAGGGAAATTAATTTAGCTGCCCTTGATCCAAAAACTCTATTCTGCGAGTGGGATGGCTCACTCACGCCGAATCTAACTGTTGTGCTCCGTGTTGCTCCGTATATAGAGGCCACTAACTTATGAAATTGTCTTGGAAAACAGTGCTGCTGTGGGCACTGCCCGCTGTGGTCATCGGTTTCTTCTTTTGGCAAGGCGCTTTTGCTCCAACTCCGGTAGATATGAGCAAAAACGCAGCAAGTACCCGCATGACCTACGGGCGCTTTTTGGAATATCTAGACGCAAGTCGAGTCACAAGTGTTGACCTCTATGAAGGAGGACGGACAGCAATTGTAGAAGCGGTTGATCCAGAATTAGATAATCGGGTGCAGCGGCTCAGAGTAGACCTGCCTGGTAATGCTCCTGAACTGATTTCCCGCCTCAGAACCGAAAAAATCAGCTTTGATGTGCATCCACCTCGTAATGATGGTGCCATCTGGGGCCTATTGGGGAACCTAGTCTTCCCAATCTTGCTGATTGCGGGACTCTTCTTCTTGTTCCGTCGCTCTAATAATGTGCCAGGTGGCCCTGGTCAAGCCATGAACTTTGGCAAATCCCGTGCTCGGTTCCAGATGGAAGCGAAAACAGGTGTCATGTTTGAGGATGTGGCAGGCGTAGAAGAAGCCAAGGAAGAGTTGCAAGAAGTTGTAACTTTCCTCAAGAAGCCAGAACGCTTTACTGCCGTTGGTGCCCGCATTCCTAAAGGGGTATTGCTAGTGGGTCCTCCAGGAACGGGTAAAACTCTGTTGGCTAAGGCGATCGCTGGGGAAGCTGGCGTGCCCTTCTTTAGCATCTCTGGTTCTGAGTTTGTCGAAATGTTTGTTGGTGTGGGTGCTTCTCGCGTCCGTGACCTCTTTAAGAAAGCGAAAGAAAACGCGCCTTGCATCATCTTTATCGATGAGATTGACGCAGTCGGTCGGCAACGGGGCGCAGGCATTGGCGGTGGCAACGATGAGCGGGAACAAACCCTCAACCAGTTGCTCACCGAAATGGATGGCTTCGAAGGCAACACTGGCATCATCATCATTGCTGCAACTAACCGTCCTGACGTTCTAGACTCAGCCCTGCTCCGTCCGGGTCGTTTCGATCGCCAAGTCACGGTGGATGCTCCTGACATCAAAGGTCGCGTAGAGATTTTGCAAGTTCACGCTCGCAACAAGAAGCTCTCTGACGAAGTTTCGATCGATTTAGTGGCTCGTCGGACTCCTGGCTTCACCGGGGCAGACTTGGCAAACTTACTGAACGAGGCCGCTATCCTAACCGCACGTCGCCGTAAAGAAGCGATCACCATGCTAGAAATCGACGATGCAGTCGATCGCGTGGTAGCTGGGATGGAAGGCACTCCTCTGGTCGATAGCAAGAGCAAGCGCTTGATTGCTTATCACGAGATTGGCCATGCGGTGATTGGCACCTTGGTCAAAGCTCATGACCCCGTCCAAAAAGTCACTTTGATTCCTCGCGGACAAGCTCAGGGCTTGACCTGGTTTACTCCCAGCGAAGAGCAAGGCTTGATTTCTAAAGCGCAACTGATGGCTCGGATTATGGGAGCCTTAGGAGGTCGCGCGGCTGAGGAAGTAATCTTTGGTGATGCTGAGGTGACTACTGGGGCGGGTAATGACCTGCAACAAGTCAGCAGCATGGCGCGGCAGATGGTGACCCGGTTCGGCATGTCTGACTTAGGCCCCTTGTGCTTAGAGAGCCAATCAGGCGAAGTGTTCTTGGGCCGAGATTTGATGACTCGCTCGGAGTTCTCTGATGAGATTTCGTCTCGGATTGATGCTCAAGTCCGCTCAATTGTGGAGCACTGCTACGATGAATCTCGTCGCATCATCCGTGAGAACCGCACCGTAATCGATCGCCTGGTGGATCTCTTAATTGAAAAAGAAACCATCGACGGCGACGAGTTCCGCCAAATCGTGGCTGAGTACACGGTAGTACCCGAGAAAGAGCAGTATGTGCCTCAGCTCTAATCTCTAAAACTCAGAAACTCTAAGAAAGGGGATGGTAAAAACTATCCCCTTTCTTGCGTTTACGGCATGACTAGAAGCGTCCTAGCTAAACTCAATTGACTCGTAATACCGACAGTCCTGACACGGCCCTAGAGGATTCACCGCACAACGTAGATGCGCCGATCGCGCATTAAACCGACAGGTAATATCGCCTGTAAGCAACCCCATGCCTTCGACATAGCGCTGGTCGCTAGAAGCTCGACGGAGATTTTGTAGACTCCGACGTTCCACTGCTGCCATGGCCACCCTTAATCGATTCTGGGCTCTGATTTCTGCTCGCTGCAACAGCCATAGTGATAATAGGGGAGGCAATAAGCCTAGCGTGATCACTAAAATGATTTCGATCATGGCAGCCCCCTTGCTACAAACATGATGCGATCGCCAAACATTCTTGGGCCGAAAGGCCAGCATGATTGACGTTGCTCTACTTAATCACAATCCTAATGAATTCATCTAGGAAGTGTCTAGCTGGCCAAAAATCCCTACAAGTTTTGAGCTTTGCGGAATTCTTCTACCACTTGCTTCACATCGCGGCGCTTGCCATCTACTTCGTAGTTGAGTCGTCGCATCTCGGTTTCGGAGATTTTGCCAGCCAGCCCCTGGAAGACAGAGCGCAGTTCAGGGTGTTTTTGTAGGGTTTCTTGACGCACAATAGGGGCAGCCTCGTAAGGCGGAAAATATTGCTTATCGTCTTGTAGCACCACTAAACCTAGCGAGTCGATCAGGCCATCCGTGGAGTTTCCAGCGACAAGATCGACTTGCTTGTCGGTAAGCGCCCGATACAGCAAGCCTAGGTCCATCACTTTGGGCTGCTCAGCAAATTTGAGATTGTAAGTTTTCGCTAACCCAGGAAAACCATCGGCGCGTTCTAAAAACTCGTAGCCAAACCCTGCTTGCCACTGTGGAGTATATTTTGCGACTTGAGAAAGAGTTTGGAGATTATTCTTACGAGCATCATCGCCCCGAATCACGATCGCGAAGGTGTTGTTGAAGCCTAACGGTTCTGTCCATTCCAACTGGAACTGCTGAGCATAAGTTTGTTTCACCTGCTGGTAGACCGCTTTGGGATCGCTAATGGCAGTCTGCTTGAGAATTGCTGTGTAAGCGGTGCCTGTGTATTCTGGATAGACGTCTAGCTCGCCAGCTACAATGCCTTGATGGCAGACAAATGTACCTCCCAGATTCAAACGGCGATCGACTTTGAGATTGGTTTTCGCTTCAATTTCTTGAGCCAGCAACTCCCCTAAAATCACTTGCTCGGTGAAGTTTTTGGAGCCGACCACGATACGCTGATTGCTAGAGTTGCAGCCTGCGATCGCCAAACTCAAAACGCTTGCGATTAAACCCAAGACAACTGTTCTTCTCATCGGGAACCCTTTAGTGTTAGCCGCCGCTCCAGCCAGCCGAAACCAAAATCTGCCAACAACGCCATCACCGCTGCTGGGATTGCGCCAGCCAGAATGAGTTGATTATCTACTACTGCTACGCCTCGAAAGATAAACACCCCTAATCCACCTGCACCGACTGCCGCCGCGATCGTCGCTAAACCCACGCCAATCACCGTCGCCACTCGTACCCCCGCCAGAACGAAGCCCAGAGCCAACGGGAGTTCTACTTGCCACAACAACTGCCAGTCGGTCATGCCCATGCCCACTCCTGCCTCTCGAATCGCCGGATCGACGCTGACAATTCCGGTGTAAGTACTGCGAATAATCGGTAGCAGGGAGTAGAGAATTAACGCTAAAATCGCCGTCTGTACGCCAATTCCGCCTAAAAATGGCACTGGAATCAAAAAGCCGAACAGCGCCAAACTGGGAATTGTTTGTACAACATTGGCGAATCCTAAAATCGGCTTACCGAGGTGAGGCTTGCGAGTAATCAAAACTCCTAAAGGAATGCCAAACAGAATCGCGATCGCCAGGGCAATCCCCACCATCTGCACATGCTCTAACGTGCGCTGGGCAATCTCTCCTGCATAACGGCTCCAAAACTCACCCAGGTTCATCAATTGGCTTCCCGGTCTGACGTGGTATTAAACGGCTGTAAGCACTGGGTAAAGGCTTGCACTTCTGGAAGGGGCGATCGCAAAAACTCTTCTCGTGTCCCCCAGAAGCTCAATTGACCCTCTTGCATTAAGCCAATTTTAGAAGCGAGGAGAAAGGCTTCTTGCACATCATGAGTCACAAATATCACGGTTTTGCCGAGTTGCTGTTGCAGTTGGCGAAACTCTCGCTGAATTTCTAACCGCGTAATCGGGTCCAGCGCTCCAAACGGTTCATCCATCAACAATAACGGTGGGTCAGCCGCTAAAGCTCTGGCCACTCCCACTCGTTGCCGTTGACCGCCCGAAAGTTCATGAGGATAACGGTGGGCAAAATGATTGGCGTCTAGGCCCACAAGTTCTAGAAGCTCCTTGACACGGGCAGAGATGCGATCGCGCTCCCATCCTTCCAGAGCAGGTACCACCCCCACATTCCGAGCCACTGTGAAATGCGGAAACAACCCCACTTCTTGAATCACATAACCAACCCGTCGTCGCAGTTGAATCGGATTCCAATGGCTGGTAGGTTTGCCTTCTACCCAAACTTCGCCACTCGTCGGCAACAACAACCGATTGATCAACTTGAGAGTGGTAGTTTTGCCGCAACCACTACGTCCCAGCAAAACTAAGATTTCACCTCGATGCACTTCAAAATTTAGTTGAGTAATCAAAGCACGCTGCTTAAGGCGATAGGTAACATCCCAAAACTTAACGGCAACCTGACCCACCTCTGACATCCATCACCTATTCCGCAACTGATTTAGTTCTCTCAATCCTAGTTGATTGGACCTAAACTGCTCAGCGATCGCACTCAAACCGAGAATGCGATTGACTCACTCTTGAAAGTTTGGCCTACAAAGGCGTAAATCCTCTGAGAAGCAAGTTTTGTCCTAGTAGCGTCTGGCACTACCAAGGGTTTATTGACACTTTCAGATAGCCGAGTCAAGATCTTAAGAAAGGCAAATCTTTGTAAAGGCTGTGTTGCATGTCTTTCGAGTTTTTATCGCTAGAGACTATCCAGGAATTAGCTCGTCAATATGGCTACTGGGCAGTATTTGTAGGTATTCTGCTAGAAAATCTCGGCTTGCCAATTCCCGGTGAAACTGCGACACTTGCTGGCGGTTTCTTGGCGGGTAGCGGTGAACTGAATTACTGGATTGTCCTCGGTAGTGCAGTTCTCGGTGCTTCGCTGGGCGGGACTTGCGGCTATTGGATTGGTAGGTGGGGCGGATGGCCGCTGCTCGTTGGCCTCGGTCGCATCTTCCGCTTTCGAGAAGAGCAATTGCTAGAAGTCAAAAATCAATTTAGTGAAAACGCCGGAAAGACAGTGTTTTTTGGCCGTTTCATTGCTCTGCTCCGAGTTTTTGCTAGCCCGCTCGCTGGAATTGCCCAGATGCCGTTTCTCAAATTCATGTTTTATAACTTGTTTGGGGCAACGGTTTGGGCTTCTGTGATGGTGACCTTGGCATTCTTCGCAGGTCGAATTGTGCCCTTAGAACAGCTAGTTGTTTGGGCCGCTCAATTTGCTGGAGTCGCTTTGTTCCTGGCGATCGCCTGGATTGCAGTTCCCATCTGGTTAGAAACTCGTAAAGCTAAGCAATTAGAACGTCCAGATTAATTCTGAAGCTGGATCAAACTAAATCAGCTTTGGATACCTGTTGGTAAATAGGCAAATTAGCAGATGGAGCAGTTTTGCATTGCTCCATCTGTTTTTATGATTGTCTTAGAGCTTTTGACTGAATTCAAAGCTAAATGGAAAAGGTTAAAGGCGGTTTTGTTGTGACCAAACCCGCGTGGGTAGGCCCCAAACATAGATAAATCCTTCCGCTGCTTTGTGGTCGAACTTGTCTTCTGCGCCGTAGGTTGCCAAGTCTGGGCTGTAGAGGGAGTTGGCAGATTGCCGTCCCACAATATTGGCATTGCCCTTAAACAGCTTGATTCGTACAGTGCCAGAAACGCGCTCTTGGGTCTGTTGCACAAAGGCATCTAAGGCTCCCTTGAGCGGGCTGTACCAGAGGCCGTTGTAGACGAGTTGGCTGTAGGTTTCCTCAATGCCCCGCTTATAGTGGGTGACATCAGCCGTTAGCGTTAGGCTCTCTAAATCCCGGTGGGCTTGAATCAGTACTAAGAGAGCGGGTGCTTCATAAATTTCACGCGATTTAATCCCAACTAAACGGTTCTCCAGCATATCGATCCGCCCGACGCCGTGATTGCCAGCAAGTTCGTTGAGTCGGGTAATCAACGCCACAGAATCTAAAGCTTCTCCATTCAGGTGAGTCGGCAAACCCTTCTCAAAGCCAATTTCTACATATTCTGGTTCATTAGGTGTGTCGGCGATCGCCTTGGTCAAAGCGTAGATTTCTTCTAGGGGCTCGGTCCAAGGGTCTTCTAGAGGGCCTGCTTCAATACTGCGACCCAAGAGGTTGCGATCGATGCTGTAAGGTGAAGACTTCTTGACTGGAGCAGGAATGCCAAATTTTTCCCCGTAGGCGATCGTTTCTTCTCGACTCATGCCCCATTCTCTGGCGGGCGCTAAGACTTTGAGGTTGGGATTTAGAGCAGCGATCGAGACATCAAATCGCACTTGGTCATTGCCTTTGCCTGTGCAACCGTGTGCGACCGCATCGGCACCATATTTTTCGGCTGCTTCCACCAATAGCTTGGCAATCAGTGGCCGAGCCAAAGCGGTAGAAAGGGGATAGCGATTCTCGTAGAGTGCATTAGCTTGAATCGCAGGAAAAGCATAGTCTTTGATAAAACCTGCCGTTGCATCGATTACCAAGGACTCGCTAGCGCCTGAATCGAGTGCTTTTTTGCGGATGGGTTCTAGTTCATCCCCTTGGCCCAAGTCGGCTGCTAAGGTAATAACTTCTTCAACCCCCCACTCAGTTTTGAGATAAGGAATGCAGACGGAAGTATCAACTCCGCCGGAGTATGCCAGCACAACTTTCTTGGCGCGACCCATTGATTTTCTCGATTTGGTAGAACAACTGAGTCCCTATTATGCAACTAATTCTGACCACTTCTTGTCTGCGACGGCACAGATTTCAAGCATCTCCTAAAAACAATTAAATTTAGTTGGGAACTTGAAGAGGAAAAGCCTACGCTATCAACGTTTATCTCTATTTTTCCTTATCAAGCCCTTATCCACCTTGAGAAGCCCATAAAAATCCTATAATTTCCAAGCCAAAGATTTGCGCCAATAAAAAGCTAGGCAAAGAAAATTGGGGAAATATACCTGATGTATTTCGATCATGAATGATGTGTAGAACAAGGCCTTCTTGATCTAAAAAATGGATTGTTTTATAGTTAGCCTCTTTAACTTTTTCAACAAATTTAATGTCTTCCCCAAAATCAACAGAGTCAAAAGTAATTTTGTCAAAAATACTCTTTCTGTAAGAATAAGAGAAGCCATACCCCCAAAGAACAGATTCTAGCCAAACATGCTCTTCTTCCGGTGAAACTTCTTCTAATGAGAGAGCTCTAACTTCTAGCTTTGGTTTTACATCAAATAGGTACTTGGAAGATTGGGTGGTATCCCAATAACAGAAAAAGTCATGCCTTGGTGCATAAGCATACCAACCACCCAGAGTCACAAAATCATATTCTTTCAGATAGTTCATCATTATCTCGACATAATTTGGCGCATAATAATCGTCATCATCAAAATGGACAATAATTTCCCCAGCTGCCGCTTGAACTAAACGATTTCTTTTTTCACCAATAGTCATTCCTTGCTTAACCTGAAGATATTTAACGGTTGGATCGCTTAGATTAAGAAAAAACTCTGAACTGGATGGACTATCATCTAAAACTAGTAGCTCACAATCGGGATAAGTTTGTGATTTAAAGCAATGATACAAACCAGGAAAATGAATTTGTCTATTTGCAGAAGTTGGTGTGATAATACTTATTTTCATGGGGATGGGATATATCTGGAGCTAACACTTTAGTAGTAGCTTGAGTTTTGTTTAAGTGTTTTCATGAACTGTTGCTTCATGAACTACTGATAAATACAATCAGAGTCTTTTTAACTTAATCATTGTCAACAAAGCCAAATCTGCCATAGTCAATGTCTTGCAGTTCATCTCTAGGCTAAGGATACTAGAGAAATTGTGGTATGAGGGTAGCCGTGTTCTTCAGTGTGGTAATTCCAACTTATAATCGCAAATCTATCTTGGAGAAGTGCCTAAGGGCTTTGGAGCATCAACACCTCACAGCAGATAGCGAAGTGACTGGCTATGAGGTTGTGCTAGTTGATGATGGCTCTACGGATGGCACAGTCGATTGGATACGCACAAGTGCAGCAGAGTTTCCTCATGTACGGTTGTTTGGCCAAAATCACCAAGGTCCATCTGCGGCTCGGAATTTGGGGGTGCAGCAAGCGATCGGAGACACAATTATTTTTATTGACAGCGATTTAGTCGTCACCGAACAGTTTTTGCAAGCTCATGCAGATGGTCTGGAGCAAGGCCAGCGATCGCTCCCCGCCCCAGCGACCCCCAATGAGCCGCCCCGCCTCTTCACCTACGGTCGAGTGATTAATACCTGCAATTTTGAGCAACCCACCAGTGAGCCGTACAAAGTCACAGATTTCTCAGCCGCCTATTTTGCTACAGGTAATGTCGCGATCGCCCGTTACTGGCTAGAAAAAGCAGGCTTATTTGATACTCAGTTCCAACTGTATGGCTGGGAAGATCTAGAACTAGGCGTGCGGCTGAAGCAATTAGGTCTCAAGCTGATTAAATGTCACGATGCAGTTGGCTACCATTGGCACCCACCTTTTGCCCTAGCAGAAATTCCGCAGTTAATTGACAAAGAAATCCAGCGCGGACGCATGGGAGTTTTGTTCTATCAAAAGCATCCCACCTGGGAAGTGCGGATGATGATTCAAATGACTTGGCTGCATCGTGTGCTCTGGGGCTTACTCTCTCTAGGCGGCTCCTTAAATGAGCGAACCTTAGCTCCTTTGTTGCAATGGTTGATTGAGCAAGGCAAGCCCCAACTAGCCCTAGAGATCGCTCGTATCTTTCTCAATTGGTACAACGTTCAAGGTGTGTATGCCGCTTATGCTGAAATGCAGCAGGCCGCTTCGTAATATATCAGTGGCCTCTATTTTTGGGGTGCTTGAGTAGATATACACATTTGCAGTACTTTAGCTTTGGTAAAACTGCTCTACTCTATTTGACCTGTTTTTACAAATCACACCTAGGACACCTATGTTGCGACTTAAGAATTTAGTGGTTTTCACGGCGATCGCAGTTGCTTTGGCAGCTTGTGGCCCCAGCACCGACACTACAACAACTTCTGATACTACGACCACGACTGCTCCTACTACGACCGCTCCTGCGGCAGGTCAAGCTTCGCCCGCAACAGCGACTTCAACCATCAGTGTTACTGACCTAGGCGTGCAGAACATTAGTGAAGTGAAGTTCTATTCACTGCCTGCCGGTACTGAATCTACTAATGGTTATTTTGATGCTGTCAACAATAAGGTGACGCCAGAACATACCTTACCTAAAACAGATATTTTGACCCTCAACGGTTGGGCAATTCTTCCGACTACTGGCAAGTCAGCGAATCAGGTGATCGTCACGCAGGGTGATCAGAATGCTGTTATCGCGATCGCTCCTGTTAGTGTAGAAAGAACCGATGTCGCCAAAGTTACAAACAACCCTAACTATACAAACTCAGGCTGGACTGTAACGCTCGACCCAGCAACCCTGCCAGCAGACAGAGCTGTTCTCACAGCTTGGGCTTATAACTCTGATACCAAAGAAGCCTTTCAACTGAGCCGAGTGCACACTGTCACTTTCAATCAATAACTCCGACTCAAAGGAAGACTCTGATTGTGTTACGCTAGAAAAGTTGTCTAAATTCGCACATCCAGGATTTCGGGTGTTTCTGAAGAGCCATGAAGCTCAGAAATACACCTGGATGGAGGATTAACCCGAATCAGGAGTTCAAAAAAATATGCCAGTCGTCTCTTTGGCTCAAATGATGGAGGCAGGCGTTCACTTCGGGCACCAAACCCGTCGGTGGAACCCCAAAATGTCTCCTTATATCTACACCTCTCGTAACGGTGTTCATATCATCGACTTGGTGCAAACTGCCCAGTTGATGGAAGAAGCATACAGCTACATGCGAACTGCGGCTGAACAGGGCAAAAAGTTCCTGTTTATTGGCACCAAGCGGCAAGCAGCTGGGATTGTGGCTCAAGAAGCGGCGCGTTGTGGAGCATACTACGTCAACCAGCGTTGGTTAGGCGGCATGCTCACCAACTGGACCACCATTAAAACTCGCGTCGATCGCCTTAAAGAGCTAGAGCGTCGCGAAGAAACTGGGGCCCTAGACCTACTGCCTAAGAAGGAAGCTTCTGTCCTCCGCCGAGAACTAGAAAAGCTCCAGAAGTACCTAGGTGGCATTAAAGCCATGCGTAAAGTTCCCGATGTCGTTATCATCGTGGACCAACGCCGGGAGTACAACGCGGTTCAAGAGTGCCTCAAGTTGGGCGTTCCCATTGTTTCGCTCTTAGATACTAATTGCGATCCTGACTTCGTAGATATTCCTATTCCAGCTAATGATGATGCCATTCGGTCCATTAAGCTAATAGTAGGTAAGCTAGCGGATGCGATCTATGAAGGTCGTCACGGTCAGCTAGAGGCTGAGGAAGACTACGAAGACTACGAAGGTGCGGAGGACGACTTCGACTACGAAGACAACGATACTTCGTTCCTGCCAGAGGAAGAAGCTGAAGCTGAAGCATAGTTATTTCGATAGCTATTACCAAATGAACTGCGATCGCAGTTCATTTGACGCAGCTTTTTTAGAGTTTTCGCGTTCAAGGTCTCAATCGAGTTGAAGTAGGAATCAAGGCAAAATGGCGGACATCTCTGCACAAAGCGTGAAAGAGCTGCGCGAAAAAACTGGCGCAGGCATGATGGACTGTAAAAAAGCCCTTACCGAGAATGGTGGGGACATCACCAAAGCGACCGAGTGGCTACGGCAAAAAGGTCTCGCTTCTGCTGGCAAAAAAGAAGGACGAGTTGCAGCGGAAGGTTTGGTTGGTCAGTATATCCACACGGGCGGCCGCGTCGGGGTTCTGGTAGAAGTAAACTGCGAAACTGACTTCGTAGCTCGCGGCGAAACGTTTCAGACCCTGGTTCGCAACGTAGCTATGCAGATTGCAGCTTGCCCTAACGTTGAGTACGTCAAGGTGAGCGACATTCCCGCAGACATCGCGGAGAAGGAAAAAGCGATCGAAATGGGTCGCGATGACTTAGCTGGCAAACCAGACAACATCAAGGAAAAAATCGTTCAAGGTCGTATTGACAAGCGCCTGAAAGAAATGACTTTGATGGATCAGCCTTACATTCGTGACCAAAACATCACGGTGGAAGAGTTGGTGAAGCAAACTATTGCTCAGACTGGTGAAAACATCCAAGTTCGTCGCTTCGTCCGATTCGTTCTAGGTGAAGGCATTGAGAAGCAAGAGAACAATTTTGCTGATGAAGTTGCAGCGATGACTGGGACTAAGTAAAAGTTTTAGCTTGCAGCTTCTAACATCCGCAAGGATCGACTGAAGCGTAGTTTGGATAGTAATGTGAAGACAGGTCAAGCTCACCACTCTGACCTGTCTTTCCTCTATTTGGGGGCTTCTTGACCATAGGCAAGAGAATGGTTAGATCAGTTGAACAAATTGAACGTGATATTGCTGCATTAGAGCAAATGCTAGCAGGTATGGCTGATGAGTTTTATAGCGTTGATTCTGGCTATTTAGCAGCGTTGGGGCAGGCGGTTAAACAACAGCTAATTTTGGCAAGCTATCATCTGTGCACTCAAGGGTATCCTCAGCAGTTTTTGTGCTTGTCCTTTAACCAAAGGCATCAATTACAGCAGTCTTTGAAGCAACTGGCTAAGCAAGCCCAAGAAGCTTTATTGGAGCAACTACAGCGCGTTGGTGAGACCCAACCTGAGCAGCAGTCTACCGATAAACCAGCCGAGCCTGAGGAGTTCTCTCTCGCTTCGCTGGATGTAGCGTTGACAGAAACTGTCGAGAAGCAGTGGCTTGCTAACGTGGCCGAACCTCAAACTGTGGAGCCGCAGCCAAAAGAATCAGAAGCTCCAGAACCCGAAACTCTAAAACCCAAAAGCGAAGATGCCGAGTCCCAACGCCTGACACCAGAACGGTTAGTCCGGTGGCGAGAAGGGGTGGAACGGGCGATCGCTCGAACTTTGAGCCAAGTTTCGAAAGAGGCAAATCATCTATTTCAGCAAGTAGACATCTTGCCAAAAGAGCTGCCAGAAGTTTTACTAGAGGCGGCTTCTAAAGCAGAAGAGGCGACAGACTCAGTAGCGAGTACACCAAACTTGCTGAATTTGTTGGTGGAGACTGTAGATGAAAATCGGCCTGAAGCAATGCCATCAGGACTTTCTATCACTCATATTGTGGCTATTCATTTGCGTCTGGCAGAAATTGAGTTTACGGATAGCACCGTAGCGGTGTGGCGACAGAAACTACGGAATTTATCCGGGCGGTTGCAATCTCTTGGCAAGGAATACCAAAAGAAGCAACGAGAACGAGCGATCGCAGAAGCTGAATCTGCTTGGCGTGCCAGTTGGTTTGAGGATTAAATCGAGATTCGCTGTCCTACTTAATCCAGGATTTGTATGGAGGATGCAATTGAGCAATTGGCTTTGCCCCAACCTGAAATAGTGACCCCAACCTCCACAGCGGCAATTCCATCTTCCTCGCCGCCTGATTGGGTACGGCTGCAAAAAGCCTTGGCCGTGGAAGCAGAGCATGGCTTTAATGATTTGGTGGGTAAGCAGTCTCGCTTCAGTGAATTTCTCGCTCAAAGCTTGCAGCAGGCTCCAGAAATTTTGCCGAGTCGCGATCGCAGTCGTTGGCAGGAGATGGCGGGCCAATTTACTAATTACTCCGATCTGAGTTTTGCCCAGCGGCAGCATTTAGTGGCCGATACGCGGCGGTTTCTTTATCAAGTGCGGCAAACCTGTGAGCGGACGAACCAAAGTAGTGGCGCTGAAAACGGGCTGGCAGCGTTAGAACCGAAGCCAAAACCTCCTAAAACTGCCCCACTAGCCGAGTCCCAGCGAGCCATTTCTCCCGATGAACCCCTGACTTACTTACCTGGAATTGGCCCCAAGAATGCGGAACGGCTAGCCAAGCTGGGACTTTATACGGTTCGCGATCTGCTATTTTATTACCCTCGTGACCACATTGATTATGCGCGGCAGGTTCAGATTCGTGACTTGGAGGCTGGGGAAACGGTGACATTGGTGGGCACAGTCAAGCGCTGTACCTGCTTCAATAGCCCCCGCAATGCCAAGTTAACCATTTTTGAATTAGTGGTGCGCGATCGCAGTGGGCAAATTAAGCTGAGTCGTTTCTTTGCAGGGAACCGCTATCGCAATCGAGGTTGGCAAGAGCAACAGAAACGGCTCTACCCACCGGGTGTGGTGATTGCGGCTTCTGGCTTGGTCAAGCAAAGCAAGTACGGCATGACTTTGGAAGATCCAGAGATTGAGGTGCTGGATCATTCGGGCAGTAGCATTGAGTCGGTCATCGTGGGACGAGTGGTGCCGATCTACTCATTAACCGAGGGAGTTGGGGCAGATTTAGTTCGCAAAGCAGTGATTGCGGCGTTACCTGCAGCCACTCGTCTGGATGATCCCTTACCGGAGCCATTACAGAAGCAGTATGAGCTAACTGGATTGGCAGAAGCGATCGCGCATATTCATTTCCCACCCGATAGTGCTGCCTTAGATATGGCCCGTCGGCGTTTGGTGTTCGATGAGTTTTTCTATTTGCAGTTGGGGTTGCTGAAGCGTCGCCAGAGCCAGCGCCAAACCCAAGCGAGCGCTATCTTGGCTCCCACTGGGCAATTGATTGATCAGTTGTATGAGTTGCTGCCGTTTCAACTCACGGGTGCTCAGCAACGGGTGATTAATGACATCCTCAACGACTTGCAGCAACCTGCCCCGATGAACCGACTGGTGCAAGGAGATGTGGGATCGGGGAAAACTGTGGTGGCAGTCGTGGCGGTTTTGGCAGCGATTCAGGCGGGCTACCAAGCAGCGCTGATGGCTCCGACTGAGGTGTTGGCAGAGCAGCATTATCGCAAGTTGGTGAGTTGGTTTAACTTGATGCACTTACCCGTCGAGTTACTCACAGGCTCAACCAAGACGGCGAAGCGACGGCAAATCCACGCCCAATTGCAAACGGGTGAACTGCCTTTGTTGGTGGGTACCCATGCCTTAATTGAAGACCCAGTCACCTTCCAGCGCTTAGGCTTGGTGGTGATTGATGAGCAGCATCGCTTTGGGGTGCAACAACGAGCTAGATTGCAACAAAAAGGTGTCAATGGCATCCCTCATGTCTTGACCATGACGGCGACGCCCATTCCCCGTACCCTGGCTCTGACGCTCCACGGTGATTTGGATGTGAGCCAGATTGATGAGTTGCCACCCGGACGCAAACCCATTCAGACAACGGCTCTGACCGCCAGCGATCGCACCCAAGCCTATGAGTTAATTCGTCGCCAAGTGGCTCAGGGTCGCCAGGTGTATGTAGTGTTGCCCTTGGTGGACGAGTCCGAGAAGTTGGATCTAAAGTCTGCGATCGAGGAACACCAACGGCTGCAAGAGCAAATTTTTCCAGAATTTCAGATTGGGCTACTGCATGGCCGCATGACTTCGGCGGAGAAAGAGGAAGCGATTAATCAATTCCGCGACAATCAAACCCAAATTTTAGTCTCAACAACAGTGGTTGAAGTCGGTGTGGATGTTCCCAACGCCACGGTAATGCTGATCGAGCATGCTGAACGTTTTGGTTTGTCGCAGTTGCACCAGTTGCGCGGGCGCGTGGGTCGAGGGGCAGACCAAGCTTTTTGTTTGCTGATGAGTAGTTCCAAGGCGGAAACTGCGCGGCAACGCCTGAAAGTATTAGAACAATCGCAGGATGGCTTTTTTATCTCAGAAATGGATATGCGCTTCCGAGGTCCGGGAGAAGTGCTAGGAACTCGCCAATCTGGATTACCTGACTTTGCTCTAGCCAGCTTAGTTGAAGACCAGGCGGTGCTGGAAGTGGCGCGGGAAGCCGCCGAGAAAGCGATCGCCAAAGATGCTACGCTCGATCGCTGGCCGCTAATGCAAGCAGAACTAGAATATCGCTATCAGCGGCTCATGGGTGGAGCCATCTTTACCTAAACCCCGATTGACACTCCAGTTGGTTAGAGCGTTGACAATCCTCTGTAAGACACTTATTGAGTTGCACTGGAACTAATATTTATGCAACCCCCTACTTCTAGAGCCAAACCTCCGGCTCGTCTACTCACGGCGATCGCCTTCACGGGCAGTCTTCTCATCAGCTGTGCTTCCACCTCCGAAACCCAAGCACCTACCCCAGGAGCCACTACGAGTTCAGCCGCCAATCCCTCGGCCAGCCCCCAGGCTCAGGGGATGAACCACGCGCACCCAGGCTCAAGCCATAATACCGCTCTTGATCTAGGGCCCTCTGAAGCTAATTATGATTTGCGTTTCATTGATGCCATGATTCCTCACCATCAAGGCGCGATCGCGATGGCTAAAGCAGCCCAACAGAAAGCCCAGCGGCCTGAGCTGAAGCAGCTTGCAGCAGCGATCATTCAAGCTCAAACTCAGGAAGTTACGCAATTGCAGAAATGGCGGCAACAGTGGTATCCCGAATTTGACAGCACTCCGATGGCTTACGACGCAGAGAAGCGCAAGATGCTACCGATGTCTGCCCAGCAACAGGCAGCGATGATGATGCATCAGGACTTAAGTGCATCCGGGAGTGAATTTGATCAGCGGTTTCTCAGTGCCATGATGCCTCACCACGCAGGCGCGATCGCGATGGCCCAAGACGCTTTGCAGAAGTCACAACATCTGGAAATCAAGCAATTAGCCCGAAATATTCTTACGACTCAAAAAGCAGAGATTCAGAAAATGCAGCAATGGCAAGCCGCTTGGTCTCAACCCTAAGCAAATTGGCTGCAAAAACAAATGTAGTTGCGCTAGCTAAGAGCGATCGGTCTCACACTTTCTTGTTCAATCAGGGTATCTCTGTATGTATAGCGATTTATAGCGATTCAAAACAATTTGCAGGAAGTCGGTCACTGTGCGGCAGTTCCAATTTTTTTCCCTTCGCACCAAACTAATCTTGGCTTTTTTGGGAGTAGCGCTGATCCCGCTGCTGTTGCTGTCTTGGCTGAATAAACATACGGCTCAAGTTACACTCACCAACACTGCCAACCAAGCTTTGTATGCCGCAGCCAGCCAAACTGCTTTAACCCTGGATGCTTTTATCACTGCCAACTTAGATGCAGTTCGAGTGGATGCGCAACTACCCGGTTTAGCTCAATATCTGAGTCTCCCGCCAAAGGGACGCTCCAACAGTGAGGCTGAAGCAGAAGCTGCTGCCATCCTAAGTACCCTGACTCGCCGAGATTCGCTCAACATCCTGTCCTACACCTTGTTCGATCGCCAGGGCCGTAGTGTGTTGGCCACGAACTTGAAGGATATTGGCCGCAGTCAGGCTACCGATGACTACATTCGGCAACCTTTGCAAACTAAATTTCCTTACGCTTCACCGATCCGGGTCGGCAGGGATGGTTTTACCAGCCTTTATTTCAGCAGCCCAGTCCGTAATGCCAAAGGCACGATTGTGGGTGTACTAGCTGTTCGCTACAATGCCGCCGCCATTCAACAGCTAGTCGCCCAAAATAATGGTTTAGCAGGTGCTCAATCTTTTGCTGTTTTATTGGACGAAAATCACATTCGTCTGGCTCATGGCATTGCTGCCGAATTGATATTTAAGTCTGTAGTGCCGTTACCTGCCAACAAAGTGAAGGCCTTGATCGAGGCGGGACGATTGCCGCAGCGACCTCCATCTGAACTGGCTACTGACTTACCTGCATTTGAGCAAGGACTGAATCAGATTACCTGCAAAGCAGTCAGAACTTGCCCACCCACATACTTCACTACGGCACTTACTGGGGTCAATCATCAGCTAAGTGCCGTTGCAGCGGCTAGACTCAGAACCCAGCCTTGGTTCGTGATTTTTGCGCAACCTCAGCAAGTTTTTTTAGCTCCGATTTACGCTCAAGTTCGGGTAGCGCAGAGATTAGCAGTTTTGATTGCGATCGCCGTGATCATCATTGCGATCGCGATCGCTCAATGGCTTGCCCGACCTTTAGTCCACTTAGCGCAACGAGTTGCTCAGTTTACAGCAGGGCAGCTTAATGCTCGGGCTCATATCGTATCGCAGGACGAAATTGGCAGCTTAGCGACCAACTTTAATGCGATGGCGGAGCAAGTTGGCAAACTCTTCCAAGGGTTGGAGGAACGCACCCATGAGTTGGAAGCGAGTCAACATGTCACCTTCGCTGTGAGTGAGTTATCCAAAGCAATTGTTGATCCCGAATCACTTTTGCAAGAAGCCGTCACCTTGTTGCAGACTCGCTTCAATTTGTACCATGTGCAAATTTATTTATGGGAGCCAGCTACGCAACAACTTAGCCGCCAAGCGGGAGCCAGTGAAGCCGATATCTCTTGGCCTGCTCATCGAGAAATTAGCATCCGGTTAGATTGTCCTGATAGCTTAGTTGCCTGTGCCGCACGCACCCAGAGGTTAGCCGTTGCAGAGTCTAGGCGTATTACTGAGGCGATCGCCCCTGATTTAGCTGCTTTGCCAATGGGCACAGAAGCGGCTGTACCGCTGGTCGCACGAGGGCAACTGCTCGGCGTTCTCGACATTCAAGACGTTTACACCGATCACTTTAGTGCGATTGACCTAGACACCTTCAAAACCCTAGCGGCCCAAATTGCGATCGCCTTAGAAAATGCCCGCCTGTTTGAACAAATCCAGAAAACCGAAGAGCGCTTTCGGCGTATTTTTGAAGATGCTCCGATTGGCATGGCGATCGCCAGCTTAGAAGACGAGCAGTTGGTTCAGGTGAACAAAGCCTTTTGCCGCATGTTGGTTTATGAGGCCGAGGCGTTAACTCAGCTCTCGTTTAAGGACATCACGCATCCAACCGACCTGAGCAAAGATTTACGCTTGTTCCAGCAAATGGTGACAGGGGCGATCGCCAGTTACCAGATTGAGAAACGCTACTTGAAACAAACTCAGGAAGTTGTTTGGGCCAACCTAACCGCCACCTTAATTCGGGACCAGCAAGGTGGTGCCAGCTACAGCCTCGGCATGATTGAGAACATTACCGAACGCAAACGAGCGGAAGCAGCGCTACGCCAGTCAGAAACGCAATACCGAGAAAAGGCTCAACAACTACAGGAAGCCCTACACGAACTACAGCAGACGCAAGCCCAACTCGTGCAAAGCGAGAAAATGTCCAGCTTGGGGCAACTAGTCGCTGGAGTGGCGCACGAAATTAACAACCCGATCAACTTCATCTATGGCAACCTAACCCACGCCAAGCAGTACCTCCAGGACTTGTTTAAGTTGCTGCACCTTTACCAAACCCACTATCCCCATCCTGCTCCTGCCATTCAGACCACAACCCAAGAAATTGATCTGGAGTTTGTGGGGGAAGATTTCGATCGAATTCTGGCTTCGATGCAAGTGGGCGCGGAACGAATTCGGCAGATCGTCCTCTCCTTAAGAAATTTCTCTCGATTGGATGAGGCAGAAATGAAGCCAGTCGACATCCATCAGGGGCTGGATAACACTTTGGTGATTTTGCAGAATCAACTGAAGCCCAGACCAGGCCATTTAGGCATCGAAGTGATTAAAGAATATGGTCAGCTTCCTTTAGTTAACTGCTACGCAGGACAACTGAATCAGGTCTTTATGAACTTACTGACCAACGCGATCGACGCTCTGGAAGCGCGTTGCACCCATCAACCCTTGCAAGCTGGCGTGGCTCTAGTTGATCAAGACGCTCTGGTTACACCTCCCAAGATTTGGATCAGCACTGCGGTAGTAGAGCCTAATCAAGTCATGATTCGGGTTGTGGATAATGGCCCAGGTATGACCGAGAGAACCCGACAGCGCCTCTTTGATCCCTTTTTTACAACTAAAGAAGTGGGGAAAGGGACAGGCTTAGGATTGTCGATTAGCTACCAAATTGTAGAAAAACATCAAGGACAATTGCGTTGCCTTTCGGTACCTGGAGAGGGCGCAGAATTTATTGTGCAAATTCCTATACAACCAGCCCCTAAATTGAATTCTTAACTTTTGTCAAGAAAATGAGTTGATAGCTACTTAAAAATCACTTTTAGCGGCTTGTAAATGAGAAATTGCCATTAATATCTCTAATTTATCTCTAAGTAGCCTAAAAATTCTCAGCTAATTCTCAGTTAGTTTTCAGCTAGTTTTCAGCTAGTTCTGAATGGTAGTAAACGGATCTATTCAGCTCATGATACCTGCCAGTTGCAGATAGAAATTTAACGACAGGATTGGGCTAGGTTTATTACTAATAAACTCACCTATTTCGGAAACTGTTGCTGGGTCTATGATCCCCAATTTTTATTGAAATTTAAAGGGGTGCATAGAGGTATTTGGCGTTTGCGAGTCTTGCCTCTTATGACTGACCAGTGACGCAATTTCTATTTCTTGAGTGAGAGTTAAATGGACTAGCAGATTACAGCTAGAGAGCGATTCGCTATCGATTGGGAACCGGTAAATTGTTCAGTATCGGTGCCATCTAAACCGAAGAGTTTTTCAAAGCTTGAATTATTTCTTAAAGCATTCGACAGACATTACAAAGAAAAAAGGAATTTTAACCATGAAATCTGCTGCTCTATCTAAATTTATCGGTGCTGGTGTACTTAGCCTTAGCCTTGCTGCACTACCTCTAACCTTGCCTGCTGGTGCTCAAACTGATGCTGGCACCTCCACCACTTCTGGTACAGATACAACTTCTACCTACAACAATACCGACACTGCTACTGAAGGCGATCGCGACTTTGACTGGGGTTGGTTGGGTCTGCTCGGTTTGGCTGGTTTGGCTGGTTTAGCTAAGAAGAGCCACGAAGAGCCTACTCGTTACCGCGAACCTGAAGAAGTCAGCCGCACTGGAACTCGCTACTAATCCATAGAGTTGTCGTAGTTAGCGGTTATCTCTCCAAAGGCCAGGGGAGAGCTGAGGTAAAACTCTCTTCTTCTCTGGTCTCTTCTCAGAACTTTGGATTTGCTCTTGAAACGCTAACTTCCACCCTAAGGTCATATTCAAGCATTTAGTTGCTTAGCTGCATTGCATCCCTTCGCTAGAAATTTTTAGAGGATTTTTGACCATGAAACGGACTACTCTATCTAAGTTAGTTGGTGCTGGTGTGCTGGCTGCTAGCCTTGCTGTTGTGCCCCTGAGCCTCCCTAGCCACGCTCAGACTGACAACAACGCAAACAACAACCCCACTCTAGACACAACGCCTTTCCAAGAAACCAAAGATGACAACAACAATTTGGGTTGGTTGGGTTTGATTGGTTTGTTAGGTCTAGCTAATCTCTTCCGCAAGCCGAAAGAAAATGTTCGCTACCAAGAGCCCGATGTCGTTAGCCGCACTGGTTACAGAGAGTAAGCGATCGCGCTCTGCCTAGGATTTTTATTCGCGTAAATCTCCCTTCCCCCTCGTTATTTTCCGGTTGTATCGGATTATGGCGAGGGATTTGTTATGGAGGCTACTCGGCCCAACTTTTTGCCCTAGACAATGCTTTTTGCCAGGTGGTGAAGTTTTCTAGCGCTGCTGTGGCGGCTTTCGGCTCAAAGACGCGATCGCTCTGGCGATTATTAACTAGGGCCGCGTAGTCTTGCCAAAAACCGGAGGCTAAGCCCGCAGCAAAGGCCACCCCTTGCACAGTCACATCCCGGACTACCGGACGCTCGACCGGAATCCCCAACACATCTGCCTGAAATTGCATGAGGAAGTTGTTGTCGCAGGCTCCCCCGTCTACCTTCAGTCGTTGTACCTTGGTGCTACTACAAGCATCCACCGCCTGCACCACTTCTTTGACTTGGTAGGCGATCGCCTCTAAAACGGAGCGCACCAGATGTTCTCGCTGGGCTCCTCCTGTAATGCCGAGAAAGGCACCACGAGCGCTCATATCCCAGTGCGGTGCCCCTAAGCCACTCAAGGCAGGCACAAAGTAAACGCCACCGTTATCGCTCACCTGAGCAGCCATTGCTTCCGTCTCTGCCGCAGTCTGAATTAGCTTCAGCCCATCGCGCAACCACTGAATGCAGGCTCCGGTGGTAAACATGCTGCCTTCGAGGGCATAACCCACCTCCGGGGCTCCAGTCTGATCAGCCCGAGTCCAAGCCACGGTTGAAACCAATTGTCCTGGCGATCGCCGGATTTCCGCTCCTGTATGAGCGACGAGAAAACAACCTGTACCGTACGTACATTTGATTAAACCTGCGCGATCGCAACCCTGCCCAAACAAAGCCGCTTGCTGATCGCCCAAGATGGCAGTGATAGGAATTTCAACTCCTAGTAACTGAGCATCGGTCACACCAAACAAACCTAAGCTGGGTCGTACTTCGGGTAAAAGATGGGCGGGAATGCCAAATATGTCGAGCAGCCGAGCGTCCCACTGGCGCGATCGCAGGTTGAATAACATTGTGCGGCTGGCATTACTGTCATCTGTGGCATGCACCCGTCCCCCCGTGAGGTTCCACAACACCCAAGTATCAATCGTCCCTGCCAGCACATTGCCTAGATCAACCTTGCCCGCCGTATGGTCTAGGAGCCATTTCAACTTAGTGGCGGAGAAGTACGCATCAATCACTAAGCCCGTGCGATCGTAAATTTCTGGGGCGTAACCCTGCTCCTGTAACTGGTGACACAAAGGGGCAGTTCGGCGATCTTGCCACACGATCGCAGGATGCAAAGGTTGTCCGGTGGTTTTATCCCACAGCAGGCAAGTTTCTCGCTGCACGGTCAATCCGATCGCAGCAATCTCAGTGGCGGCAATGCCTGCTTGCTGTACTGCTGTTTGCATCACCCAACAGGTATCTTGCCAAATCTGTTGCGGATCATGCTCTAGCCATCCGGGCTGCGGGTAGTACTGGGTCAATTCTTTGTAAGCCTGCCCGACAATTTTGCCATCGTGGTTAAACAGAAAGGCTCGATTGCCCGTAGTGCCCAGATCTAGCGCCAGAATGTACTTTGCCGATGGATTGCTCATGAGTTGCTTACTGGTGTATCAACCAGCCTGCGATCGCTTGTCCTCATTATCCGTGGGAGACGCAGACTGTGAATGCAGCTCTTTGAATCTGCCCTTAAAGATGCCTTTAAATCTCTTGAGATTGAGTTTCGTGGGATTGAGATATTAGTGGCAGCACAACCGTAAATTTGGTATCGAGGTCAGTCTTACTTTCTACTGTAATTTGACCACCTTGGATGTCTACACAGTTCTTGACGATCGATAGACCTAGACCAACCCCTGGAATGTTAGTCGCATTTTTGGCGCGATGAAAGGCTTCAAAGAGATGCAACTGGTCGGCAGCAGGAATACCAATCCCTTGATCCTGCACGCTCAAAGTGACGCTGGCACCATCACAAGTGACCTCAAGCTCCACCTCGCTGCCGTGGGGTGAATATTTAATGGCGTTTGAGAGCAAATTAGTCAGGATGTACCGTAATAGCCTCTCGTCTAAACAGACCGACGGATGAAAGCTTTGATAGCGAAATCGGAAAGTATGAGAACTGAATGAGGCAACCTGCATGTCTTCTAGCAGATTGCGGCAAAACTGCTCTAGATCCATAGGAGCAGGGTTGGATTGCAAGTCACTACTACTGGCTTGGCTCAGCAATAGCACTTCATCGAGTAGATGAGTGATATAACGACTAGCAGTTTGGATTTTCTCGAAATGTTGCTGTTTCTTCTCCAGAGTCATCTTGTGCTCGTAGTGCTGCACCAATTCCGTAGAGGAAACAATCACCGTCAGGGGGGTGCGAAACTCATGAGAAACTGTGGTGACAAAACGGGCGCGTAGTTCATTCAGCTCTCGCTCTCTAGCTAAAGCATGGCGAATCTCTTGCTCTGCTTGTTTCTGCTCTGTTACATCCTCAACGGTGCCTACATGCCCCAGGAGAATCCCAGTGTCAGCAAATAAGGGAGACGATCGCGCGTGAACCCAACGAGTCTCACCCTCTGGCATTTGCAGTCGATACTCATCTGCGTAACTGCCACCTTGTTGGATATGCTCAGCCCAAGCACTAAGCACGCGATCGCAATCTTCAGGATGCACCCGCTCCATCCAGCTAGCTCCCCAGCTAACTTCGGTGCCATTCGCTGCGGTGCTCTTGGGGCTCAAAGCTTGCAACCGGGGATTCATGTAAGTTAAACCACCCGCCACATCTGCCAGGAAAATGCCGACAGGAGAACAAGCGCTTAAGGAGCGAAAAAGCTCCTCACTTTTGTGCAGCGCTACTTGAATTTGGCAACGGAGGCTAATTTCCTCCTCTAGCTCCTGAATTGTCTGTTTTAGTTCCTGAGTTCGTTCCGTGACTCGCAATTCTAAAGTTTGGCGGCTGAGTTCTAGCTCTTGGGTGTACTGCCCTACCTGACGGATCAAGCCATTGAAGGCCGTTGCCAGCCGTCCCACTTCATCGTCAGTCAGGGCTGGAGCTTGCAAGTCAAACCGTGATTCTTGAGCTGCTCGTTGCGCCACTTGGGTCACGGCTTCAATGGGACGAGCGATCGCTTGGCTAGTCCGCAGAGCTAGGACAACTGCGAGTACAACCGACAGCAACAAGCTCGTGTAAGTAATTAGACTGTGTAAGTCTTCTGCTCGATGCATGGCGATGTCTGCCTCCATCTCTCGGGCATGGACATCGTCCAGCAAGAGAGTCAAGTCGTCAGACAAACTATCTAGCTCTAGAGCTGCATCACTATTGGTAAATGCCAGCAATGATTGCTGAGCCGCTGAAACATTAGCTGTTTGTAAACGGCTGCGATCTATCTTTCGCAATTCCTGATCTAGCTGCTCAGTATAGATTTCAATCGTGCTGTCATGGGTACGCAACCAAGCTTCTAATTCTGCACTTGCGTGACTAAATTGAGCATGAGTGACAACCGCAGTCTGTACCTCTGTCATTAACCCACGAATTTTCTGCACATGACCCAAAAAGTGCTTGTGCTCATGCTCAAACTCTGGGAGATTTTGGAGCAAGGGAATAAATTGTTGTTGGTGACTGCGAGCGGCTAGGACAGCCAAATTCAAGCTGCTCAATAGCCTCTCTTCCCGGTGAGCTGCCTCCCAGTTTCGCGTTGCGACTCTCGCATAGGCGTCTCCCAGAAGGTGGCCAAAAGTAGATCCAATCACTGCTACCCCAATCGCCAAAGCATGAGACCAACCAATTTTTTGGCGGATACTTTTCGCTCGACGCAACGACCAACGAGTGGGAAAGTCCAGTAGGCCAGCACCCTGTCGAGAATCATAGTCTGACAGCGGCTCAGAAGACACGCGGTGCTGTAGGGAAGACTTAGGAGGATGACTCATAGAAGCAACGCTGTTAAAGTCCTGCCCTTGACTTAAAGGCAAATCAACGTAGATGGCTCTATGATGCTTGAAAAAGTTGGAGGGAAGCATCCGCTATTTGCGCAGACTGTCTCAGTCGATTAGCACAGAACAGCAGGATCAACCAAATAAAATAATTTTTTCAGCTCGGAAATTATTTTGCGAATCGCGACATCTAATGTGCGAATCTACAGAACATACAAAAAGAAAAATGGGCGATACAAGATTCGAACTTGTAACATCCTGCTTGTAAGGCAGGCGCTCTACCGTTGAGCTAATCGCCCGTGACTTGCACCCAATCGTTTGGGCACGAGAATTAAATATAGCAGACATTTTTGTTCTTGTTAATATTTTCTGAGACTAAATTTTCGGATTTTCTGGATTTCCTCGTACTTTACTTCCATGCCCTCTGGTCGAACCCACGATCGCATTACCCTGTGGAGCTTGCCATTAGTGGCAGGTCTGACCTATGGGCGAACTCAAAGTAGCAACCTCACCTTACTAGTGGCGGGTGGATTTTTGTTTGGGGGACTGATGTTTGGTCCTGACCTCGACATTTACTCGCGGCAATATCAACGCTGGGGGTGGCTGCGATGGATATGGTTGCCCTATCGCAAAATGATGCGGCACCGTTCCTTTTGGTCTCATGGGCCTGTAGTCGGCACTGCGCTACGCCTGCTTTATTTGGCGACTTGGTTGAGTGCTTTGAGTTTAGTCGGAGTGGCGATCGCCCTTGCCCTCGGCTACCCCGTCCCCGACTGGCCTACTGCGACTGATTTGGCTCAACAGTCAGTTTTGCAGTACAGCCCCGAAGTGATGGCCCTGTGCTTGGGCCTAGAACTGGGGGCGCTGAGTCATTCCTGTAGCGATTGGCTGAGTTCTACTTACAAATCGACTCACAAACGCTACAAAACTCAGGGTTGGAAAGGACTGTTTTACTCCAAGCCTAAAAAGCGTCAACGAAAATCAGCTCCTCGCGCCAAACCGCAGTCTAGGATCATGCCTACGAAACCACAGCCTAGAAACTAGATTGATTAAGGTAAAGATTAAAGTAAATAGTCTTGGTTTTTCTCCATGTCACACCCAGAGGGACAAGTTCCGCTTCCGACTACTGCTGCCCTAACTGCTCTGCAACAACTGATCGAGGTGGTGGCCAAATTGCGATCGCCCGATGGGGGTTGTCCTTGGGACTTAGCCCAAACTCCTGAGACTCTAATTCCTTATGTGATTGAGGAAGCCTACGAAACCGTAGACGCGATTCGCAGCGGTGATCAAAAGGCGATCGCGGAAGAATTAGGAGATCTCCTGCTGCAAGTGGTTCTGCAAGCCCAGATTGCCAGCGAGCAAGGGCAGTTTAGCTTAACCGAAGTCGCCCAAGGCATTAGTGAGAAGTTGATTCGTCGCCATCCTCATGTCTTTGGGGATGTGGAAGTTGCCAGTGTGGAAGAGGTACGGCAAAACTGGGAGCAAATTAAAGATCAAGAAAAAGGAGCCACAACTCAGCCCCCCCTCCTCAGCCAAAAACTCAGCAACTATGCTCGGAGCCTACCGCCTCTAGTGGCAGCGATGAAAATTTCGCAGAAAGCCGCAGGAGCTGGGTTTGAGTGGGACAGCATTGACGGCGTGTGGGATAAATTCCACGAAGAACTGGCTGAGTTGCAAGAAGCACTCCAAGGAGAGGACAAAGCGCACCAAGAATCAGAGCTGGGGGACTTGTTGTTCACGATCGTCAACCTCGCTCGCTGGCAAGGATTAGACCCAGCGGAAGCCCTACAAGGCACGAATCGCCGTTTTATTCAGCGGTTTGTGCAGGTTGAAGCCGTGTGCGATCGCCCTTTAACCGACTACAGCTTGGAAGAATTAGAAGCGTTTTGGCAACAAGCAAAAGCTAAATTAGGGCACACTCAACCGACGACTCCCTCAGAGCAATAACAGCTTGGCAAAGTTTTACGTTTCCTCAAACGGCCAATTGGGTAAAGGTTCCCTCGCCGTGAGCCAAGCGGCAGGAATACTTTCTACCCCGCTATAGGCTGCAACAATTCCACCTACGATCGCACAAGTTGTATCAACGTCACCAAAACCCCGTGAAGTTAGCCAAAGGGCTGCTTCATAGTTGTCAAGGTGTGTCGCTGCACACCATAGGGCAAACGGAACCGTGTCTTGAGCAGAAATGTGGCTACCATTGCCTAACACCGCAACTGCCTTCAAAACTTTGGTGTCTGCTGGTAAATCCAACGCTTTTTGAACTAGCGATCGCACTTTGCTAGGAGGCACCAACGACAAAACTTGGGTCAAAAATTCAGCATGACTGGGACGAGAGCCATTCATCCGAAATCGCCAAGCCCAAGCAGTTGCCACAGCCACCGCGATCGCGCCTGCAATTGCTTCCAAATGAGTATGAGTCACAACAGCCGAGCGTTTTGCCTGCTCAACCACAGCGTCTAAGTCATCGGCAAAATAAGCGCCTAGAGGAGCAACTCGCATGGCAGCTCCGTTCCCAAAAGACCCCTGACCTTGAAACAGACTAGCAGCCAAAGCTTGCCAAGATTGACCTGAACGGATTTTTGCCAGCATGTCACCCATTGCTCGGCCATATCCTCGTTTGGCATCGTAATGCTGAGCAAAGCTGGCAACTAGCGCATCTGGCTGAATCTCACCATATCGGCGCAGGATAGCCACAACTGAGAGGGCCATTTGGGTATCGTCAGTGAATGACCAAGATGGTGCGGGTAGTATCTGAAATTGTTTCCACTTAGTCTCAATCTTCGGGTCACGAAAGAAATTCTCACCGAATGCATCTCCGACGGACAGCCCTACCAAAGCGTCTTGAGCTCGGCCTAGTCGGTCACTGTTTTGCATTCACCCCTCCTGTGGATGTTGTTTAATTTGCTTAATTTTTGACTTCTATTTCAAAAGCATTGCAAGCGGTTACTAAGGCTGCGATCGCTCAGTATTTCCTCGGTGAAAGCAGCTAGTTTTCTTTTTTAATGAACACTTAATCGGACTGAGCTATGAAATTTTGTAATCAGATTCAAGCTTGAGAAATACTAGTGGGATAGCTAAGAAAAGATAATTCGAAGCTCTATCGATGTCTATACATCACGTCAGAATTATCAATCTTTGAAGCTCTTTAAAGCATCCCATAGAAAACATGATTGATTTTAGCCGCCTCAAGCTTAGAGAACGCATTTTGTTGGGTTATGGAGTGCCATTAGTCCTCACATTTGCAGCGACCGGAGTAGTAGTTGCTAATGCTAGACATGTAATCGAGCAAAGCCGCATCACAGAAGTAGGTGCCCACATTGTTCAAGAGTGTGACCGTCTAGCAATGACTCTATATAAGCGTCAGACTCATGCGCGTGGGTATCTTTTGACTCGAAATGATATCTTTGCCAAAGCCTATGAAGCCAGTGTCCAAGACTATGAGGAAAGAATAGCTACTTTAGAAAAAGTAATTGCTGTTTCGGGTGAGGAACAGGTTGAGCGTCTGCAAAGATTAAAGGTTTTAGGCAAAGAGATTTCAAAGATTAATAGAAGTCTGATTAGTCTGGTAGAGGCTGGCAAAGTTAAGGAAGCTGGTCAAGAGATGGTGAATGGTCGCATCTTAGGGTTAATTGACGAGGCTGGAGGCATACTAAACGCCCTAACTGAGCATGAAGATGAGTTGCAAGCCGAAAGAGTGAAAGCATCGGAGGAAGCCATGCGATCGCTCATTGTGATGGCTGTGGTAGGCGCGATCGCGGCGAGTTTGCTGGCAATCGTAATGGGACTATTCATTTCATCCCGCATCACTCAAACGATTAATCAGATTGTCTCAGTGGTAGCTAGCTCCTCCACAGAAATTGCCGCAGCCGTAGAACAGCAAGAAAAAACAGTTTCTCAACAAGCGGTTTCTGTGAACCAAACCACAGCAGCAATGGATCAACTGAGCGTCGCTTCTCAGCAATCCGCCGAGCAGGCAGAGTCAGCCGCTACAGGAGCACGTCAAGTGTTGGCTTTGGTCAATGGTCAGCAAGATAAGCAAGCCCGCAACAACGGCGACAGCCTGAGAGCGAAAGTGGGTCAAATTGCCGAACAGATTTTATATCTGAGTGAGCAAACCAACCAAATTGGCACAATTTCTACCTTGGTGAGTGATCTGGCGAATCAGACCAACATGCTAGCGCTGAATGCTGCTGTCGAAGCTTCACGTGCCGGAGACCAAGGAAAAGGATTTGCAGTAATTGCGACAGAAATCCGCAAACTTGCCGACCAAAGCCGCAAGTCAGCCGATCGCATTGGTACTCTCGTGACCGATATTCAAAACGCTACCAACTCTACAGTGATGGTGACGGATGAAGGCACAAAAACCGTTGAGAGCATTGTAGCTGCGGTCAATAATATTTCCTTAAGTAACCAACAGATTTTTTTGACTTCTAAGCAACAGGCGATCGCGATTCAGCAAGTAGTGGATGCCATGACTGCGATCAACCAAGGAGCTAGCCAAACCGCAAGTGGCATCGGACAAACGAGAGTGAGCACGCGGCAGTTGAGTGAAGCAACTCTGACGCTCAAAGCAGTGGTGTGATCGAGAGCGCTACTTTGAGCAGCAAAAAGCAGGCAGCAAAAAGGGCGCAAGCGACGCGCCCCTCTATCAAGATTAATAATCAACAGAAATTTCAACAGGAACAGGAAACAGAAAAGGGCGATCGCGCCACCCTCTAGAACACGACTGGCACGACAATGGCAGCAATAATGGCTCCAGCCCCCAAAATGCACTGCCAGAAGCGATGGTAGCTATCAACTGTTTTGCCACCAACGGTTTTGAGTTGAGCCAAGTCTACCCAGGGCATAATGCTGCGGCGGAACCAACCTGTTGCGTTCACTTGCGAACCCAGCAATTCTTGAACTTGGTTAGCCCCAAACATGAAGTTGCCCAAAGGCCCAAAGCGAGAAGCGTAGTGGACATACATCATGCCTGTAGGGTCTTGCAGCTTCAGGTCAGAGCCAAACTTATAACCCGCATCACCCCGACCAATCAACTCGCCGCTGAGTTTCACTGGACGGCCTCGCAGCGGGCTAGCATAAGGGTCAGACATTAGGCTCATCACATCAGTCGCTTGGGCACGGCTGAAATCTGGGAACGTCACCATCATCTTGACCAAGATACCCAGACCCAAACCGAGCAAGCTGAGAGATACTAAAACTTTCCAACCAGCCAGCGACATCAGCGCCAAACCAATCCCTAGACCGATTGCCAAGCCAATGAGCTCAGCACCGTACAACAAGAGGTCAAGCGCAAAGTTGCCGTAGAGCTTGTTTTTGTTGAGAGTGCGACTTTCAGCGACCACCCGCGCCATATCGAACTCAGTTTCTAAACCCAACTGTTCGGCGTAGGTGCTCAAGGCTCGGACTCGTTTCCCGGTCAGAGGGTGGGTGGAACTCAACTCCATCAACCAGCCCCAGGGATTAAACATATCCCACAAAAAGACGCGGCCAATTTTTTCTGGTGAGGAGGCAACTCGGTAAGCTGTGCCAACTGAGCTAGCTGCTTTCGGGTCGTAAATTCCTAGCGCCCGCGTACCTTCGATTAACTTGCTGGGTTCCTTAGCTCTTTGGCCTTCTTCTAAAATCCCGTAAGCAATTTTGACCAAGGCGCGAGAGAGGGCATTAGGGTTGCCTGTCGTTTCAGCCGCGAAGTGGTCGGCAAAGTATTCTCTGGTGCGAGAGAGATACAAAACTAGATAGGTGCCGATCAGGTAAAAGATGTAAGCGGCGATCGCGGCAGTTCCCATCGCATCTTTGAGCTTGTTGTCGCCACCGCCACGACTCATGCGACGGGCAAAGCTATAAATCAAATAGGTAATCTGCACCAACGTTGCTGCAACTGTCATCACGGCAAAGTCCCAGTGGACAATGTGCCCTAGCTCGTGGGCATAGACTGTGGCAACTTCTTCATCGTCGAGGTAGGTGAACAAGCCTTGGCTGACAACTAAGCGAGCGCTGTTAGGCAAGGAGCCATAGGTAAATGCAGTGGGGTTTTCGTCGTTGATAATTCCTAGGCGAGGTTGCTTCAGTTTTTTCTGGGCACAAACTTGCTGAATTACCCGCGCTGCTTCTGGGCTATGCCTCGCTACTTCTGGCAGAGAAACCCAACGAGTGCCGTAGAACCAACCTTGGATCAAGTCCATAAACCAAGGCGAAACAAAGAAGGCGATCGCATTAAAGACCAGGGTAAATCCCACGGCAATGCCAAAGCCAACTCCTGGCTGGTCGCTGCCGAGAATAAACACCAGGCTCAATGCCAGGACAAACACCATGCCAAACAGCAGGGAGATCGTTACACCCGAAGCGAGGGCTAGACTGCCACCAATCCCAGACATGGCTAGCTTGACACCTGTCTTGCCTGCTCGGCCCAACTTGCTAGCGGGTACAGGCTGAGTTTCTGGAGCCGCAGTTCGAGGAGGTGCCTTAGCAGGCTGATCGGGTGTTGCAGTGGAGAGTGCCTGGAGAGTTTGCTTGGCCCAAGTATGAACCTGGGGGTTTTCGTGTAGCGCTAACTGGCGGCAGAGCGCGATCGCCTTATCAGGCTGCCCTACACGTTGATATGCTTTCACTAACCACATCTGAGCTTGCAATAGTTCTTTTGATTCCGCTAAAGAACTATTGCGACAGAAAGTTTCTAATAAGTTGATAGCTTCCGAGTAACGCCCTTGTTTTAGGGCGTCTATTCCAGCCTGGAGCGCTCCCGATTGGGATGACATAAGGATTCTCCGTAGAGAAAGAGGGGATTAGAGGGCACAAAAGCTTTGGGTCGATTCAGCAGCCTGTGCAGTTGATCTTTGGATACCCGCAGATCTAATTTCTCTACGCAGAAATCCGCAAAAGTACACGCAATCTTTAAGCAATTTGGCTGAGACGCATGACCCTTTTAGCATCCGTTCACAAAAGCAGGTTGGTAGGGGTGGGTTTAGCTATAGCTCGCTAAGGTTTTTACATGACTCACAGCTGAGGCGATCGTGATGGGTAACTTGTAACCACCTCCGTGATTAGACAGCACTGGGCAGTTGGCTTTTTTTGCCACCTCTAAAACTGCTTCAGTCAGCGCTGCAAAATCTGCTTCCGTCCAGCCTGTGGTTTCTTTACCGCAGTCATCGCGGTGCGAGTCGTATCCAGAGAAAATCAGAATCAAATCGGGAGTCCAAGGGATTTGGTCCAGCGCAGACTGAAAGGCAGATAGGCTCTCGTTGACTCGGTAGAACTGACCCGTCAGCCCCATCTTGGGCGGGAAGTCATCGGCGAATCGGGCAGGTAGCAAAGGAATATTGCAATGCCCCACGGCTTCGGCAGCTGTCGTGGTGCCACGTTTCAAATCTGAAGCTTTGGCCATGTACAGGTCGATCGCGCTATGAATGCTCAGGCAATATACGCTGCGATCGCCACTGAACATAGATTGCGTGCCATCACCATGATGAATATCCCAATCCACAATTAAGATTTTCTCAAAGCCTTGCTCTTGGGCATACTTTGCAGCTGCGGCTAAAGGATTGAGCAAGCAATAGCCATGTCCCCAATTAGCATGAGCATGATGGCCAACCAAGCTAAAGCAGTAAGCTCGCTCTAAGTTGCCTTGTTTCATCTGGGCGATCGCCTCAAATAAGCCACCCAGCCCGTAAGCATATCCAGGTAGGCAATGCTCCAGTCCCCAGCAACCACCGAGAAGATGCGGCATCTCCAGGTTGAACTTCTCTAGTGGTTTTTCTGCCGCCAGCAACACTAACTGTTGCAAATACTCTCTCGTGTGAACTCGCAAGTATTCACTGTATTTCACTCGTCTGACTGGGAGCGATGGATAATCAGAGAGGCTTTTTTCAAGTTCTTGCCGAACCTTGCTGTAGTGCGGAAATGAATAACCTTTGAAGGGAATCAAATGACTCGGCTTAGACGTTTGACAAGTCTGGGGGTGAAGATAGGTGGCGAATTTAGGCATAGATGGTCAGGAGAAAAAGTTAGAGGAATGATGGATAGACAGCATTCACCGCTACGATTTAAAGGACAAGTCGAGATTTGCTAAATTTTGGCTTGCTTGTGGCTTTCTATCTAAACCTATGATCGCGTCTCAAGTTGCTTCCCTGTCTCTTCCCGATCTGGCTCGGCAAACCCGTCAAGCTGCGCGTAAGTTAGCGACCTTGCCAGCCGAGGCGAAAAATCAAGCGATTGAAGCGATCGCCCAAGCCTTAGAAGTTGCAGCTCCAGAAATCTTGGCTGCCAATGCTGCCGACTGTGAAGCCGCCCAAACCGCAGGCATTAGTAGTTCTCTCTATGCTCGCTTAAAGCTGGATGAAAGCAAACTAAAAGCCGCGATCGCCGGAGTCAGAGATGTGGGTCGCTTAGCCGATCCGGTAGGACAGGTGCAAATTCACCGCGAACTCGACCAAGGCTTGGTGATGAAGCGGGTTTCTTGCCCGTTGGGTGTGTTGGGCGTAATTTTTGAAGCTCGTCCCGATGCGGTGATGCAGATTTCCTCACTGGCGATCAAGTCTGGGAATGGCGTGATCCTCAAAGGCGGCCAAGAAGCGGTACGTTCCTGCGAAGCCCTTGTTAGAGCGATTCATACAGGTTTAGCCCAGACCGAAATTGATCCTGCTGTAGTGCAACTCTTGACCACTCGCGAAGAAACCTTAGAACTGCTCAAGCTCGATCAATATGTGGATTTGATTATCCCCAGAGGTTCCAATTCTTTTGTGCGTTTCGTCCAAGACAACACGCGGATTCCAGTCTTAGGACATGCCGATGGTATTTGCCATTTGTATGTTGATAAAGGCGCGGATATTCGTAAAGCTGTGGCGATCGCCGTAGACTCTAAAACCCAATATCCTGCGGCTTGCAACGCGATCGAGACGTTGCTGGTTCACAAAGACATTGCTTCTGAGTTCTTGTTAGGGGCCACTTCTGCGCTTCAGGCCAAAAATGTAGAACTGCGGGGAGACGATCGCACCAGAGCCATTTTGAATATTGCTGCTGCGACCGAAGCCGACTGGTCTACTGAGTACAGCGATCTGATTCTGTCGATTAAAGTTGTGGATGACTTGGCCGCTGCGATCGACCATATCAATACCTATGGATCTCGACATACCGAAGCGATCGCCACCGAAGATCCCAAAGCTGCGGCTCAGTTTCTCGCTGAAGTGGATGCTGCGGGGGTATACCAAAACTGCTCGACTCGCTTTGCTGATGGTTTCCGCTACGGCTTTGGAGCTGAAGTGGGCATTAGCACCCAAAAAATGCCGCCTCGCGGTCCTGTGGGTCTAGAAGGGTTGGTAACTTACAAATACGAGATCACCGGAGACGGGCACATTGCTGCCACCTACGCTGGCCCCGACGCCAAACCATTTACCCACCGAGATCTGTAATAACTACCTCTCTTGCAACACATCACTAAGGGCGAATGGCCATTCGTCCCTACAGACCACTTTGGTTTCAACTGCCTTACCGCTGAATCGACACATGGATTGCATTCAACTCACAGGAATTCGCGCTTACGGTTACACAGGCTTTTTGCCAGAAGAACAAGTTCTGGGCCAATGGTTTCAAGTAGATTTAACCTTGTGGCTGGACTTGTCTAAATCGGGATCCAGCGATCGCATTGAAGACACTCTGGACTACCGCAACGCCATCGAAACGGTGAAGCAACTGGTTAAAACCAGCAAATTCGCTTTGGTCGAGAGATTAGCCAGCGCGATCGCAGAAGCTTTGTTGGAACTACCTGCCCACCCCGATCAACCCGTCGTGGAGCAAGTCCGAGTGCAGTTGTCTAAACCTGCTGCCCCCATTCCCGATTTTGGTGGCAGAATTACCATCGATATTACCCGTACTCGTTAGCAATCCTCATCCAAACCCACTCAAAACAGAAACTCCACCTCCGTGCATGCCGCTACAAAAGGTGGAGCTATAAAACCCAGTTAGGAGGTATCTTAAAAACCAAGGTAGCCCTAGAAATCTAGACTTTTCCTGACTTTTAACAAGTTCTTAAGCTATCAGGTTGAGGTAAGTCTGCTTTGGTGGCGATCGCTACCATTTAACTGATCACGCCTCTTAAAGGTCAATGCTGTTGATCCATGCGTTACGGCTGCGCCTAACACGCGCTACCCGATACGGCCTAACGACGTTGGTTTAATGTCGCAGGATCGATATTGACTAGCGGCAGAGTGCCATTGCCACCCATGACAGTCGGAAAGCGGCCATCCCATTTTTCGATCGCCTGCTGCTGCAATAGCTCTGAGGTTAAAGTCAGTCGTTGCAATCGCTGAGCTTCAGCTTGGCCTTTAGCGCGGTTCACAGCGGCCTCTGCGTCTTGCTTGGCCCGAAGTGCGGTGAATTCTGCTTGTTTTGCCTCTTGTTCAGCAATTTGCTTCGCTTCGATCGCTTTGTTGAACTCTGGTGAGAATCCAAAGTTGACCAACGAGACATCATCTACCAGCAGCCCATAAGATGCTAAGCGCTTCTTCAGCTGGTCATCAATTTCGCCTTTTAGCTCGGTGCGCTTGGTAAGAATCTCTTCGACGTTCTTCTTAGCAGTCGCGGCTTTCACTACTTCAGAAACCGCAGGCGTAATAATGCCGCTGACAATTTGTTCTTTGTTACCAATTCGTTGATAGACCGTATTAACTTGCGCCGGGTCGATATGCCAGTTGATGGCTACTTCTGTGGTGACATCTTGTAAGTCCTTAGAAGCGGCACGGGCATTAATGTCGTCCTTCTGTACTCGGACACTCATTTTCTTTACCGAGGTTAGAACTGGCATTACTGGGTGGATGCCTTCATCTAACACTTGATTTTGGACTTTGCCAAAGTGCATCACCACGCCCCGCTCCCCAGCGTTGACGATGACAAAGGGGCGAAAAAGCACTGCTCCTAGGAGAAGGGTCACTCCCCCAGCAATGTAGAGAGCCGTATTAGCAGATGGCAGGGGTGGCATTCCACGTGAGTTGGGTAATGCAGACCGAGTTGACTTTCCAGTCATGAGAGTTGCTCTGAATTTTAAGTTCTTTAAGTAGAAGCGGGTCACTTCTTACCTAACAAAGTGCCCTTGTTTACTTCAACAGTTGCGATCGCTTTGATTCCGCAGAAACTTTGTACATCACAAATCCAACTTAAGGCGCTACCAGTTGCCACGTAATGACTTAGAGCAAACTTTCGTTCCGTGCTGAAGGTGCTGAAGGTTAAAAACCGCACTGCTGATTCGTAGGAAGTATCAAATAAAAAACAACTACCTAAGTAGGTAAATTTTATCGGGAATAAGAAAGGTAAAAACGCCCGTGTGGTAAATTAATGAAAAGAAATCATTCCTAATAAAGCTCCAACAAGGTTTGCACAGATTTACATCGCTAAATCTCAAACCTTTCATTCCTTGGTTACCCTTTTGTCTATGACAGCTACCCCTACCCGTGGGCAACTAGAACGCACTCTCTCGCAGCGGATTCAAGCGCTCTATCGCGAGCAGCTTGGGCATCAGCCTAGTAAAGTAACCTGCCAACTGTTTGATGAGAAATTAGCGATCGTTCTAGAAGACTCCATCACCCCTCCCGAGCAGTTGTTGGCGAACAGTGGTCAAGAAGAACTCGCTAAACAAGTCCGGGCGGATCTATCTAAAGCCATTGAGCCGCAGTTGAGAGAGTTGATTAAGGAGGTGCTGGGGGTTGAGGTGCTAGATTTACTCAGCGACGGCAAAATCGATACTGGACGAACTGGCACGATTGCCGTTTTAGGAGCAACGCCCACCGTTCGTGATCCAGCTTCTACCCCTAAAGCTAAAAGGCAGGGGGAGGAGAACTAAGATAGCGGTGAATCAGCTCTTCTAGGTCATCAACCATGTAGGGCTTGCTGATGTAATCGTTGCAACCCGCTTCTAGAAGGCGATCGCGATCTTCTTTTCTTGCCATCGCCGTGACTGCAATAACCGGAATCCTCAGGGTTTCGGGATTTCGTCTTAAGCAGCGCACAATTTCTGCACCGTCCAGATCGGGGAGCATTACATCTAACAAAATTAGATCTGGCAGCTGCTCTTCAGCCATACTCAAAGCCATTAAGCCATTCGTTGCAGTAATGAACGAATAGTTTCCTAAACTCAGGACTTGGCTAATGAGTAACAAATTGTCCTCATCATCATCAACCGCCAAAATCAATGGTTGTTTCACACAATTTGGCTGATCGGTTTCCAGGAAACATTTCAAATCCATATCCTGCCTCTGGGACGAAACGAGCGCACCTGCGATCCCTAACAGAAGCTTGGACGAGGCATTTCCGAAGCGGCAATTTGGCGCTTACTTGTGGCGAACTGGCTCGTAGCTATTTGGTCAGGTTGAACGCTCTAGATTTTCTCGATAAAGCATGAATCAACCATTTACAAGATTTCTTGGTTCTTGATTCTACAAGAGATTCGTAAATAAACCGAACTTTCTGAGACGAAATAATACTGAGTGTAACTGTCTTTAATGTAGTTTTGGACCTCACTGGATTCAAATGTTGCATTACTTTAAGACAGTCTTTCAATAAGAGCTGGCTCAGTTGATAAATCCAATGATGAAGCCAACTTTTATAGATGCCTTATAAAGTCATCGTCACCCCAAGCTGAGCAAACGAGGCATTCTCTTAGCGACTACGGGCAAATATTGAGAATGTCTCGGAATTAAAACCACAAGGTTGACAACTTACTTGAGTAGATTGAAGCAAGTTGTGAAGCTTCTGACAAAAACTACCAGCACTTAAACGGAGTCTAAGGTCAAATCTTAGTTGATTTCGCGAAAAAACTGAACAGTTTGCTTAAAAGCTTAGCTCTCAGCCTTTTTTCGGCTGAATTCTTTTGTTTCTACGACTTCTCTGACAAACTAGCTAGCTTGGTAAAAACCAATCTGGTTTAGCGTGCGATAGATTAAACCTTCTAGGCCCTCTAGAGTATAGGGCTTGCTAATGTAGTCATCCCAGCCTAGCTGCAAGATTTGTTCTCGGTCTTCTACTCTAGCCAGAGCCGTTACGGCAATGACGGGAATTGCCTGAGTTTGAGGATGTTGTTTGAGTTGTTGAATGACTTCAACGCCGCTGATATCTCGCAAGACAACATCCAACAAAATCAGATCGGGTTGGTATCTCTTAGCTAAGTTGAGGACCGTTTGACCTTGCAAAGTATTGATACAAGCAAAGCCGAACACCTTCAGAATCTGGGAGAGAAGCAACAAGCTATCCTCATCGTCATCCACTACCAAGATTAGAGGCTGTTTCACCCAAAGATGTTGGTGCTTATGGCGGAAGGGCTCCATGTTCATGGGCGATTCGTCAATGATTTGTCATGAGCTTAGTGATTCTGAGAGAAATCCGGGTACTGTCTGCACCCAAAGCGCCAAATTTCATCTCAGTCTAATACAAATCATCGGAAATCTAAATAATTTCTTAAGGATTTTTGCTTGAGGTGATCTATGCTGTACTCTAAGAAACTTTTTTTTCAGCAGAGTAGATAAAATGTTTGGCTTGAGTCTGGCTCTAAGCCAATTGGCGGAATCATTCGAGGCGATCGCTTTCTAGCCAAAGGTGGAGGTTAGGTTTTATGAGGACGTGTTACATTCGTTAATAATACTTAATAAGCACTAAGTAGTATTGCCCTTGCTCAAGTTCTTGATACCGTAACTTCTGCCCTTATGTTGCCAATAGTTGTTAACGAAGAGCTAGTCCACCGTTTCAATTTCTATCTCCATACTTCTGTCAAACAAGGGATGCGGCATCAAGACGAGCTGTATGCCCTCGCTCAGGAATTTAGCCAAACGGCTCGGCTAACGGCTTATCAAAAGGCTTGTGAGCTGGTAGAGCAGGGAGTTCCAGTTGTGGTTACTGCCTCCAGCGTAGGATATGCGGTTTGGGTAAGCTTGCGATCGCTAACCCAAGTTCCCGAAAAAACGACTCGGCAGCCCAGGCCTACTCTCTCTAGTTTGCCTTCAAGGCTGGAGCTTTGCTCAGCTTAACCTTTAGCTGGCTGGCGTTCAGCTACCTCTACCCTTGCAACTACGGTTCCCTAAACAATGAAAATTCGGATTTCTTCAGAGTTGTCTGACGCAGACTTATATGCAATTTGCGAAGCTGCGGATGTGCTGGCTTGTGAGTGCCCTAGCTATTTAGTCCGTCTGGTGCAAGAGGTGAGAGCTTTTCGTCAATATACGACTGACTGTATCCAGCAGTTTCCAGAAGATGCTACGACTCATCACTGGCTAACGGGTCGAGCCAAGCAGGTGGAAAGTCTGCTGTGTCAAACGATTGTGGAACTGTTGCAGAAAGAAAATCTGATTGATGAACAGGATCAAGTTTGTCTAACTCAGCTTTCCGATCGCTCACGGTCTTTAGCATTAGCAGGGTATCAACCTGAAGTGCGCCTAGCAAGTTAACCTGAGTAGGCAGCGATAATCGAGAGCTAACTCCACTGACTCAAGTACTGATTGAGCTGTTGCTCGATTTGCTGTAAGTGTGCCTCGCCGTTGACTAGACTTTGCTCGTAACATTGCGGGGGTGTGGGTTCTGGTTTGAACTGGATTAGCTTAAACTCAAACCCTTTACCAGTCCCCAAACCAAGGATTAAAACTTCTTCCTCAGGTTGATTAGCATCAATAATTCCCAGAATTTCTTGGATTTGGTTGTCTACTTTGCGGTTGAGTTCGGCGATCGCGGCGACGGAGCAAAATACTAGATGGGGAGTCGGTTGAAAGTCAACTCCTAAAACCCCTGGCTCCGCCTCCGAGTGTTGCGCTAGTCCCCAAGCCAAGGCCGCTAATTCTGGTTTGTGCGATTCAACAAATAGTTCTAGCTGCTGCCGCCAACTTTGCTCAGTGGGGTCGAGTTTGGAGCTGAAGAATTCTGGCATCGTATTGGTTCCTTTCCAGGTGGTTGCACACAGCAAAAGCGGGACTGCCAATGATTTTAGATGGAAGTGGTACCCGTAGCATTTTAGGTTGCGGCACAGGCTGCTGGTAGAGGTGGCTGAGTTGTAACTACAACTTGCGAGTACCCAGTGGTGCGGAGGAGCTGGCTAACCACTTGCTGAGCGCGATCGCTAGCTTTTTGCAATACTCCTTCTTGGCAAGCAGTGGCCACAATTTTTTTCAGGGCTTGTTGCTCTGCTAAGGTTTGTAGATTTGGTGCGACATCTGGCCCTAACCCTAAAAGACCGCGATCGTAGTCGTACACTTGCGATCGCGTCACATCAATTTTGGCATCAAGGATACGCGGAGGAGGCAGGCGGATTTGGATGATGTCGCCATTAATAACCACGTCTTGGGGTTGTAGCTGTCCTAAATCAACCCCTGCTCGCACTTCACCATAGGCAATGTACAGCAGCTTGGTAGTTCCGACTACAAACCCTGCCAACTCGCGATTTTGATGCGTCGGTACAATGGCTTCCATCGCAAAGACTGTGGTACTCAGCTCACTCACGCCTTGAATTTGCCGCAACGCTACCGATCGCACATCCACTTGGGGCGCAGTTTCAGTCGGTCGCCACAGGGCTTGTAAATCAAGCCAAAACTGCTGCCCAGAACGCCAAACTCCCAACAACATAATTAGGGCCATAAGGGCGATCGCGCCGGTTGACATCCAAATTAGTTGATACAGAAACCCATTTTTGTGAGTCGGCGATTGCTGAGGATGTGCGTCTCTCATGGTCCACAGTTGTAGGTTTGCCTAACTCGATCTTAGGCGGGAACTGCGATCAGCGCGATCGTGGGGCAGGGTTAGCTTTTTCTAGCTGAGTCATGCGAGCTTCTACATTCGTCACTCGCTCTTTTAACTCAATCAGCAACGTTGCCAAACGGTCCAAAATGGGTGTGGTTGCAGGAGTTGGCCTGGGTGGTGTAATAGCAGGTGCTGCAGGACGACTAGGCTCAGGTAGACGGGTGCCAGAGCGACTCAAACTGTAGATTTGCGCCTCTAAACGGCTGATCTCAGCTCGGAGTTGATAGCCATCTGACTCTAACCGGGCCAAACGAGATTCTAGTAGGGCTGTGGATTGAGCTGCCAAACGCCCTGGCAACAGCACTAACCCCACGATGACTAAACCCGTAAAACCTAGAATTTTCAGCCAGCGACGATTCATAGAAGTTGCCCCTTAAATAGATTCGGGATTGACTTCAGGAGGCAAGTCTGGAGCAGAGGGAAGCAGCCATACAAGTACCTATCAGTCGTATGGTCAACAGGGGAAACCTTAGCCGATCGCTTAGCTGCCAGATCGCTCTAGGGGAGCTTGATTCGTTTGGGGCGTAGGTGCTGTAAAAGCCAAGTTCCAAGTAGAAGTCACTCCTAGCATGCAAACACCCGCAACCAGCCACGCTAAGGCTACCTCAATGCGATTAGGTTTAGATGCCAGAGTGGTGGGCGAAGCCGCGATCGCCAGTTGCATAATTGGGGGCTTGTGGTCAGATAGCTCTAAGGATTCAGGTTCGGTATAAGGCTCTAGCGCTTGTCTGTAGGCGGGAGAAATGAGGGGACGAGGACTAACTGCAAGCTTGTTTTCCGAAGGGGACACAGGGAACATATAAAACAGGGATTTAATAGAAGCTATTTTTAGATTTAACTTGAAGGCAAGTAGCCTAGCCTCCTTCAAGTGAGACAGGTTCAGCCTTACCCAGTCTCTATCACAGGCATAGTACAAGGTGTCAAAATAATGTTGTTAGCGACACTCCAGATAGAGACCTTGCAAGTGCTGCCTGAACGAGTCCCAATGAGCCTGCTGCGAAGAAAATTTAGACCACCTCATTGGCCTGGCTGCTGTTGTTGCTTTTCGGGGTCAATTTGCTCTCGCTCTGACGCTTTCTGCTGAGCATCTTGAGCGGCATTTTTAACTTTATTCACTGGAGGTAAGCCTGGCGTTGTTGCTTGCGGCGGTTCACTCTCAGTTGCACACCCAATCGTCAATACCACGAACACTAAAGCGATCGCTCCGTGTCTCAATCTGTGTACAAGTTTGGGCATCCTGCTCCCCTAGAACCAGAACCTAGCTCTAGCATACCCATTAACTGGCCTTCAGTGGATCTATCTAGGTATCGAGGACAAATCACATCTACTTGTGATGATCTTAACGCATCCTTATATGGGTCAGCCGTGCCCCAGTGGAGATGCCATTGCTAAGCTATTTAGCTGAGCCTGATTAGCTGAACCTGGGGCGCTCGCCACTAGCAGGTAACCTTCATTCAACTGGTTGTAGAAACTACCGCAATCCCGGTATGACTGATTCTGAACCGATGGCAACCCCTGACTTACCTACCCCGCTCGGGCCTTTGTTAGTCACCTATGACGACATTACTAGTGCGGCTCAAAGGCTAATGGGCCAAGCAACACGGACTCCTGTAATCACTTCGCAAACTGTCAACCAACGCACTCAGAGCCAAGTTTTCTTTAAGTGCGAAAACTTTCAACGCACAGGCTCATTCAAGTTTCGAGGAGCCTATAACGCTCTGGCCCAACTGACAAAAACCCAGAAAAAGCAAGGTGTTTTGGCTTACTCCTCTGGGAACCATGCTCAAGCGATCGCCCTAGCGGGAAAAATTTTAGAGATTCCCACGACGATTGTGATGCCAGAAGATGCGCCAGCGGTGAAGCAAGCAGCCACGCGAGAGTATGGGGCAGAAGTAGTGCTTTACAACCGCCAAACCACTTCACGCGAAGAGTTGAGCCAAAGCTTAGTTCGCGATCGTGGCCTCACCTTAATTCCTCCGTTTGATCATCCTCAGGTTGTGGCAGGGCAAGGGACTACTGCGAAGGAATTAATTGAGGAAGTGGGACCACTGGATCTCCTGTTGGTGTGTTGTGGCGGTGGAGGATTGCTGTCTGGTTGCGCGATCGCAGCTCAAGCTCTTTCGCCTCAATGCCAAGTAATGGGGGTAGAACCTGCCCGCGCCGACGATGCTACCCGCTCTTTTTATACCCGCACACTGCAAACAGTTCACAATCCGGATACAGTAGCCGATGGAGCCAGAACGCCTGCTTTAGGCCAGGTGACGTTTCCTTTGGTCTTGCACTACGTCCATGACATGGTGACGGTTTCAGAAACAGCAATTTTACGAACCATGTTTTGGCTCTGGGAACGCCTCAAGATTGTGGTGGAACCCACAGGAGCGCTAGCGGCAGCGGCTTTACTAGAGGGAGTGGTTTCTGTCCCTAATGCTCGCATTGGTGTGATCATCAGTGGCGGCAATGTAGACCTGAGCCAAGTCGGGCCACTGATGGCTAAGGTGAGAAAAAAGCCCAAGTCAGAAAAACCCTTACCCCTAGCCAGAGAGCTGAGTTAGACGGCTCAGTGAGTGCTTCTCCATCTTCAGTCCAGCAAATTTTTTCTATGAGTAGAGATCGGGAAAATCGCTGATCTGAGAGGGCAATCGCGCGGATATAAATCAGGAGATAGAAACTAGGAGAAGCATTATGGGTCTGGGTAGAGCGCACCACCACGCGACCACATCCGATTCCAGAGGCATTGTTACAGGGTTTTCGAGTTCAAGTGCGATCGCCTAAGTGATCTTAAAGATTTGGTTAAGTAACATCCCCCTTTAGAATGAAAATTTTTAATTTAGTCTAGGCAGTGCCCGGTCGGGAAGGCTAAGGTTGTGGAGCAGTTCCTTGCCTGCTTCAGATCCAAACCTGGGTTAGGCATCTACTCACTCCACCCCGTCAGGACTTTCACGACCCATGAACCCTAGCAGTAACCCAGAAGAAGAATTGCGACGGCGAGAAAAAGAATTGCGAGAGCGAGAACATGCCTTGCGGCTCCGGGAGCTAGAAGCTGAAATCAATCAAACACATCAGCCCCCTCTCTATGAAACCGCGAAACACCAGCCATCTAAAAAGTCATTGCAGCAATGGTCCAAGCAGCTGGTGAATGTGGCTCAGTTTATGGGCATTGCAGTTGCAGTGATCATCACGATTCGGATTGCAACCTGGCTCACGGGAGTGGTGATTGTGGGAGGAGTAGCTTGGGTCGCGTACAAACTGTTTTTTGAAAGCGATCGCGCTAGACGTTGAAAATAGCTACGTTTCGAGGCAGCAGCTACTAGACAAGAATCAATCGAGACGTTCCCTCTCTAAAGCTACTTTTACAACGCCCTCTTCCTCCCCTTCATAGGGGTTTTACCCATGAAAAACTGGCCTGCTTGGATTCCGGTACCGAGTGCATGGATGAGCGCTGTACTGTTGGTTTTGCTGACGGGTAGCCTTGCTTTTGCAGTGAAACTAATTTGGCAAATGGGCTATTTTATGGCTCGATTCCTGCCACCTGTGGCAATCTCCTTTGGCGTGTTGGCGCTGCTCTCTCCCATTGTGATCATTGCGATTTTTCATCATTTATTACACCTATTTCTCGATCGCTTCTTTCCCGAAACGCGATCGCCTGAAATGGAGCCCAATTTAGGGTTTTTTCCCAGCCTCATGAGTTGGTGGGAAGGCGTGATGGGATGGTCAGCCATTCTATTAGCGACTTTGGCAACCGTTGGGATTGTGGGCCCCTTCTTGCCCACTTGGCGATCGCTTTACCCCTTATATTCCATGTTTTTAGCTTGGGATAAAACTCACTATTTATTCACGATTCCGACAGTAGTTTGGGTGATTGCGGCTGCCTACATTTATCACTTCGAGCATGTAGTTCGTCATCATCTGATTGCAGTTGGGGCAGCAAATCGAGCGAATCGACGTTAAACCAAGATTCCATTTAGGCATCAAGTTATTTCAATTGAGGCAGGATTCATGAGCGTCAAAGTTGAGGCGGAAGGTTTGTTACTCGATCTAGATCGAGTTGCTAGAGTGCGGCATCAAATGGCTCAACATTTAGACAATATTTCGGGAGCCTTGAGTAGAGCTGAGGTCGAGAGTAGCCAAGCTTCTGGCAAGCTGGAGTTAGACGGAGAGATTCAAGATTTAAACCTCACTAGCCAGAACTTACGCCAAGGTGTGTTCCGCTTGCTAGTTTTGGGAGATATCAAGCGGGGTAAAAGCACATTGCTCAACGCCTTGATTGGCGAGAACCTGCTGCCCAGCGATGTCAGCCCTTGCACTGCTCTGCTAACTGTATTGCGCTATGGCCCGGAGAAGCAAGTTACGGTTTACTTCAAAGGCGATCGCCCGCCTGAGCGCCTAGACTTCACCAGCTTCAGGCAAAAGTACACAATAGATCCGAGCGAAGCCAAACAGCTAGAGGAAGTCAAGCAACTCGCTTTTCCCCAAGTTAGCCATGCTGTGGTGGAATATCCTTTACCCTTCCTGGAAAAGGGTGTGGAGATTGTTGATAGTCCTGGACTAAATGACACCGAAGCACGCAACGAATTATCGCTTAGCTACATCAACAATTGCCATGCGGTTCTGTTTGTCTTCCGAGCTTCCCAACCCTGCACCCTAGACGAACGCCGCTATTTAGAGAATTATCTCAAAGACCGAGGGCTCACCGTTTTCTTCTTGATTAATGCTTGGGACGAAATTCGTAAAAGCTTAGTTGACTTGGATGATGCCGATGAACTGCGAGAGGCAGAAGCCAAGCTACGGCAGGTGTTTCGCACGAACTTAGCGGAGTATTGCCGCGTCGATGGTCAAGATCTGTATAACCAGCGCGTCTTTGAACTGTCCTCACTTGATGCTCTGCGTCGCCGCCTCAAAGATGCTGCCGACCCGCTAACCGGAACAGGTTTCCCGGAATTTGAAGCCGCGCTTAGTCGCTTTCTGACTCAAGAACGTGCTGTGGCAGAACTGCGCCAAGCGACGACCCTGGCTCGCCAAGCCTATAACCATGCTCACGAAGCGATCGCCCGTCGTATCCCCCTGCTCGATCAGGATGTGCAGGAACTAAAGGAACGCCTGAAGTCTGTGGAGCCAGAATTTGCCAAACTGAATGAGATTCGCGATCAGTTCCAAGCGGAAATCCGAGAGCTACGCGATCGCAAAGCCAAGGAGATTGCGACTGATTTCTGCTCCTACATTCTCAATTTAGGCACCACGTTCGACACTGATTTCTTGCGCTATCAACCAGGCATTAGTTTTTGGGATTTTCTCTCTCAGGGACGGCGAGAAGAGTTTAATGCTGCTTGTCGGCAAGCGTTTGAGCGTTACATCAACGAAAAGATTGTAGCTTGGCAACGTACGGCTGAGCAGGAAATCAGTACCGCCTTTGCTGAGCTGGGTAGAAGTGCTGCCAGCTATGGCACTGATTACAACCGCATCACCGACACCATCACTGAGAAGTTGATTGGGCAAACCATCTACACAGGCAACGCTTCATCAGAAAATAACTCTCCGACTTGGGCGAGATGGGCGATGGGATTCTTCTCCCTAACATCGGGCAATATTGCTGGGGTGTTTCTGGCGGGAGCAGGGTTTGATTGGAAAAACATCCTGGTCAACTATATTGCGGTGATTGGTATTACCAGCTTTCTAGCGCTGTTTACAGGTGCCTTTATTGGGCCGATTGGTATTATGTTGGTCGGTTTAGGAATTGGTGCTTTGCAACTGGATCAAGCTCGCCAAGAGTTTGTTAAAGCTACGAAAAAAGAGTTCGTCAAACATCTTCCTGATATCGCTCGTGATCAATGGAACCCAATCAATCAACTGATCAAAGATTGCTTTGATGCTTATGAGCGAGAAGTAATGAAGCGGATCAATGATGATATTCAAGCACGCAGAGCTGAACTGGACAATTTAGTAGCGCAGAAGGAATCCCATGAGATTAATCGAGAAGCGGAAGCCAAGCGTTTACAAGCCTTAGACGCAGAAGTATTGTCTGAAATCCGTACCGTTGAATCAGTTTATAACTCCATGTTGCTTCTATCCGTTTAGCTGTGATCAACGATTAGGGATATGTCAATTCCTGACTGGCTGGCGATCGCGTCTACTTTTAACTGCTCATTTCGCTCCACTAAAAAATATCAACAACCATGAGTGCCAAAATTGAAGCGACAGGATTTCTCAACGATTTAGATCGCGTGGCTCAAGTGCGATCGCAGGTCGCCAACTCTTTGGGCCGCATGGTAGATACTCTGAAACAATCCGAGCTAGAGGGAGCCAGTAGTTCGGGGCAGCTCGGTTTAGAACGTGATATCGAAGATCTCGCTGTAGCCAGCAAAAACTTGCAGCAGGGCGTATTTCGGCTGTTGGTATTGGGTGACATGAAGCGGGGCAAGAGTACCTTCCTGAATGCGCTGATCGGAGAAAACCTGTTACCTAGTGATGTCAATCCTTGCACCGCTATCCTCACAGTGTTGCGCTACGGGCTGGAGAAGAAAGTGACAGTGCACTTCAATGACGGCACTCGTCCAGAACAGCTCGACTTCAAAACTTTTAAGCAGCGCTACACAATTGATCCAGGAGAGGCTAAACAACTAGAACAACAGAAAAAACAGGCTTTCCCCAACATCGATTGCGCGATCGTAGAATACCCGCTTCCCCTACTGCAACGTGGGGTAGAAATTGTGGACAGTCCGGGGTTGAACGACACGGAAGCGCGGAATGAGTTATCTCTCGGATACATCAACAACTGCCATGCGATTCTATTTGTCTTACGGGCTTCTCAACCTTGTACGTTGGGTGAACGCCGCTACCTAGAAAACTACATCAAGGGCCGAGGTCTGACGGTTTTCTTTCTGGTGAATGCTTGGGACCAGGTGCGGGAAAGCTTGATTGACCCTGATGATACTGAAGAATTAGAAGAGGCCGCAACCAAACTACGACGTGTTTTCAAAGCCAACCTAGCAGAATATTGTGTGGCTGATGGCTATGACCTCTACGAAGAACGGGTATTTGAGTTATCTTCGCTCAAAGCCCTGCGCTTGAGAGTCAAGAATCCAGACGCTGCTCTCGCTGATACAGGCTTCCCAGAGTTTATGGGCGCACTGAACATCTTTTTAACCCAGGAGCGAGCCATCTCTGAGTTGCGGCAAGCCAGAACTTTAGCGCGGCAAGCAGCTACTCATGTAGGAGAAGCGATCGCTCGGCGCATTCCCTTGCTCGATCAAGATGTGAATGAACTTAAACAACGAATTAACTCGGTAGAACCAGAGTTCGTCAAACTCACCGAAATTCGCGACCAGTTTCAAGATGAGATCCGCAACTTGAGAGATCGTCGAGCTAGAGCGATCGCAGACTCTTTCCGCACCTATGTGTTGAACCTGGAGCATACCTTTGAGCAAGACTTTTTGCAGTACCAACCGAATCTGCAATTCATGGACTTTTTCAGTCAAGGCAAGCGAGAAGCATTTGCAGCAGAGCTAGAGAAATCCTTTCAGCAATATGTCAATGACAAGTTCTGCGCCTGGAGCCTCACCGTCCAAAAGGATATGGAAGCTGCCTTTACCCAACTCTCCAGCAGGGCTGCGAACTATGGTGCCTCTTATACCCAAGTCACCGACCAAATCACGGCCAAGTTAACCGGACAAAAGATCCAGACTCGCACCAACGCCTCAACTGAAGATGATTCTCCTGCTTGGGCGAAGTGGGCAATGGGTTTAGTCTCTCTCGCCAGAGGTAATTTAGCAGGCGTGGCAATGGCGGGAGCAGGCTTCGATTGGCAAAATATTTTGCTCAACTTCCTGACTGTGACCAGCATTGCCGTGGTGGCGTCGTCTATGTTCGGTATTATGCTCGGTCCCTTGTGGCTGGGCTTAATTGGCTTAGGAATGGGAGTGGCGCAAGCCGATCAATCCCGCAAAGAATTGGTAAAAGCCACGAAAAAAGAGCTTGTGAAACATTTGCCGCAGGTGGCTCAAGAGCAGTGGCAACCCATTTACAGTGCAATCCAAGAATGTTTTGATTCCTACGAGCGCGAGGTGATTAAGCGCATCAACGACGATATTCAATCGCGTAAAGCCGAGCTAGAAAACCTCTTGCAACAAAAAACGTCCCATGAAATTAATCGTGAGAATGAAATCAACCGCCTCAAAGGAATTGAAAAATCTGTCCTCTCTGACAGTCAAAACGTTGAGACGGCTTATCAAAACTTACTCAGGGTTTAAACGCGATCGCGTTTTCCCGTTCTTCAGACTTATTTAGCAGAAGTATTTAGCGGATCAGCCACATATTCGAAGGTAGGCTCAGAGTTCCAGGGGCCACGTTCGTCTGGCTTATCCCCATCCGTCGATAAGTTGAAGTAGAGTGCTACAGTCTCATCTGGCTGGATGTTGCCAAACATCGGATCAGTGAGTTTGCCCATAGAATCTAGCGCTTTCATAAACATCTGCGTGTGCGAAATTTCGCGTGTCAACAGATGAACGAGGGTTTTTTTGGTTCCTTCATCGGTACATAACTTGATCAACTCTTCGTAGGTTTGACGAGCACCCGCTTCTGCGGCAATATTTGCTCTCAAGTCACGCACCACATCTCCGCCTTCGTTCAAGTAGCTAGCAGTCCAGTTGTTTCCTTGACTATCTAGAAAATGAGGCCCCTTACCGCGCACTGCAAAGAGCGTACTCTTGTAGGCTTCTGTTTGGTCCACATCTTTTGTATGAACTTCAATCAATTTGCCTACCATTTCGAGGTGGCTAAATTCCTCGATCGCGATGTCTTGCAGCATGTCTCGAATCCCGGCATTCTCCACATGGAAAGACTGCACCCAGTACTGCAAGGCGGCTGAGAGTTCTCCGGTGGCTCCACCAAACTGCTCTAGCATCAACTGAGCAAACCGAGGATCGGGCTCATTAACCTGAACTGTATGAATGGGTTCTTTTTTATGAAAAAACATAATCTTGGCCTCAGGCTCCTAATAAATTCGGTGCAATGAAATTAAGAGATATCTCAAAATTCACTGTGGATTTTCACAATCCTGCGTTCAGCTTAGGAGGCCTTACAGATTCATTCGTACCGCTGGAGGTATAGTTAATCGAAATAATTGATTTTCCTAAAGGGAGTATAAATACTTGCCTGAGCGCACTCTCTCCCCTTTTTTTAACAAAATTTTCAGCCAAAATTCCCTTCAAATTCTGAGCAAAAATATCACTTTAATACAAGTATTGATGAGGCTCTTTGCGATCGCTTCCCCAGACGCTCCTAAAGACACTTCCACAGACATTTCTAGACAAATTTTTTGAGATTGATATCTTATAAACAGGCGTTCAAGTCAACCGTATGCAGTCACCCAACGCTTCCCAGAATTTACTAACGACGCTTAAAACAGCGGTAGGTCTGCTGGACTTAGAACCCAATTCACCCTTGAAGCAAGATGTCATCGCAGTTTGCGATCGCCTAACCAGTTCTGATTTTCGCATCGCAGTATTCGGCCCCTTCAACTACGGCAAATCCACGCTGCTGAATGCCCTACTCGGTGAAAAAGCTTTACCCATTGACCTGATTCCTACCACAGGCGCAGCGATTCGAGTTAAGTACGGCTCTGACTTATCCACTCGGATTTTGTTGAGCAGTGGCGCTGAGATCTGCGAAACGGGCACCGATGTTTTGAAGCGATTTGCCACCTTAGATGATCAGCGGCGGATGCGAGAGGATGTGGCTGCGGTTGAGGTGTACTGTCCCCATCCTTTTTTGCAAACAGGCGTAGAGCTGCTAGATTTACCCGGAACTAACGATCGCGAAGCTCAAGATGCCTTAGTGAAAGACCAACTCTTAACCGCAGATCTGGTCGTGCAAGTCTTGGATGGCCGCAAACTAATGACCTTGGGAGAGCGAGAAAACCTGCGGGATTGGTTGCTCGATCGCGGCATTACCACGGTGGTATTCGTCGTCAATTTCCTCAACTTACTGGAAACCGACGACCAAAAAGAAGTGTATCGGCGCATGCGATTTGTCGCTGAGAGTTTTCGTTCACAATTACCTCCGGGTGTTAGCAATCTATATCGTGTCGATGCCTTACCTGCCCTGAGATCCCGCCTAAAAGGAGATATGGCAGCGGCTCAGACGGCAGGACTCCCTATGTTTGAATCTGCTTTGCAGAGCATTGTCCAAGCACAGCGTGGTCAGAGCGAACCTCGTTTACCGCGTGTAGTCGTGTTAGCGAACCAAGTACAACAAGCCTTACAAGCTAAGCGAGAAGCGATCGCCCATGAAATCGCCACAGCAGAACAAACCCGCAACAAAAAAGTAGAAATCCGCCAAAAAGTCCAAAAACTGATCAAAGATGGGTTTCTCGCCAGTGCTACTCAATGCCGCGATTGGCTATCTCTCCCTAACCTGCTCGATCGCTACCAAGCCGATGTTGCCGACGCTCTCCAGAGATTTGACTTCGTTACCTGGGAAACCAACACACTGAAACCTGGCTGGAACGAGCAAAAGCGATCGCTCGCCGCATGGGTTTACAAAGCTTGTGATTTTCTCAACTGTCCTCGACCCACAGATCCGTGGTTTGCTTTCCCTGAAGCGCCTCAAGTCTTCCTGACACAAGACCCACCCACAACCAAAAGCTCCAGTTCATCGAGTGATTCTACACCTGTCGCGATCGCCACTGGGCTAGGTTGGGTGTTAGGAGGCCCATTAGGAGCCGCAGTTTTAGGAGGAGCCAGCTATCTGCTCAATCAAACCACTGATACTTCCGCCTCGACATCGCCCACTTCTGCCGCAGCTTACACAGTCCAAACTCAGCAAGCTTGTTCGGAGGCTGCGAAAGATTATTTAATTCGCTTCAGCACTCTGGCTTTGGCAGCACTGCGCGACTACGAAATCACCGCCGAGCAAATCTTCAATTTCTCTGTACCCGTCGAACCCCTAGAACTTTCCCACCAACGCCATCAACTGCGATTGCTAGACTCGACGTTAAACAACCTCAGTGATGCTCTTGCTAGCTGTATTACAACCTAAAGATAGTGCTGTAAACTGCAACCAACTCCGCATTATTTCTGAGGATTACTTAGCTCAGTCACAGACTTATTGGTGAGTTGTACCATTTGCAGCAAAGCAATAGAGAGAAACAGGGAGGCTCCATTTTTAGCGACAAAAAACCAGGAAGATAGATTTTCCTCACTGCCCAGTCTCACGCTTACTCTATAAACTTGATCTAACAGGTTAGAAGTAATCAGGGCAATGTAGAACCACGGTAGCCATTGGCGTATAGCGATTGCTCGTTGCGCTAGACTCTTGCCTTGAGACTTTAGATGCTCTGCTAGCGTGGTAAAGATATTCCAGATTCCCCAGAGGCTGTACAAAGGAATTACAAATCGAGCGATCGCTCCCCCACCAGAAATCGGATAGCGCTGGAAGATGTGTTTCAGTCTCGCATGGGTTTGGTGTAGCCAAACTAACATCAAAAGCAACGCGGTTAAATACACCCAGCCACTGAAACTATCTAGGGGTGACCATAAATTGTAAATGAGCTTGATGACTGCATTAATTAAGCTTGCCAAGAATCCTGTAGCATCGGCAATCCCCAGCAAATTGTAGACATAGTATGAGGTAGCCCAAACGATAAAGTAGACGACGAATAAAACATCAAGGCTTAGGCGCACCCATAGGCTAGTCATGAGCAGCCTACTTAACCAAATCAGAGCCTTAGGTTGAGGTAGTTTTGCCCCTGTTACGTTCTGAGATACATCAGAAGCAATCTTGGAAGACTGACGCGCTGAAATATCTGACGCAGTATCCGTGACAAAATCATCGCTGGGGTTAGTCTCGATCAAATTCAAGGTTTGGCTCCAAGCTGGCATCGTTTGACCGCTTCTTTGCCCATATACCTGAACCGTTTCTAGCCCTGGAACCTGCAACTTAGCAATTCCTTGATCAATGAACCGAATCATGATTTGTTGATCGGGCAGCTGATCCGACTCCAGCAACACTCGGAGAGAGCCTTCCTTGCGGTTCACTTTTGCTGTGATGCCCTTACTTTGCAGCGAACGGTTCATCAACTGGGCGATCGCCTGGGGGTCTCCTTGTTTTGCTTGTGCTAAAACCTCTGATTGCGTCATGGCATATCTCGCTCATTGATGATGGCAAACCAAGGCATGTCCCACCTGTACCCTGCGTTCTAAGGCACTACAAATCCTATCTGTAGGAATCCCAATTCTGTCCAACTTTTATCGACCCAATTTTTGCAACAACTCTCGCTTTGTCCTTTCTACAGCCGGAAAAGAGCCTGCTTGAATGGCTTTATCGTAAGATGCTAAGGCTTCTTCATAGCGTCCTAGCGTCTCTAGTAATAGACCTCGGTTATACCAAGCCCAACCAAACTCCGGATCAACCTGAGTAGCTTTATCGTAGGAGGCTAGAGCTTTCTCATACCGCCCTAGATCTGATAAATTCCAACCCCGACTATTCCAAGCATCCACATCTTTGGGATCGATCTGCACAGCCTTATCTAAAGCCATCAGATTCAGTTCCTGTGAATTAGCTACTGTATAGGATAACAAGCTAGCTTGGTAGTACCAAATTCCTGCTTGTTTCAGCTGAGTTTGCCGTCTTGTATCTTGATTAGCGGTTGCTTCTCGGTACCATTGCCACTTACGCTTTAAGACAATTTGAGCGACTGTCACCGAGTTACGATCCTCGTTAGTCCTCAAAGCTTTAGTGTATGCTTGCATCGCATCCTCATACCTTTGCTGACTCGCCAAGATGTGCCCTCGTACCAGCCAAACCTCACCAATGGGGCCTTCTGCTTGCAGCGCTCGATCTGAAGCGGCTAAAGCATCCTCAAATCTTTGCAACATTGCTAAAGTTGCGCTCTTAGCTCGCCAAGCACCGCCATAATTAGGCTTAACCTGAGTTGCTTGATCGAAGTCAGACACAGCTTTCTCATATTGCCCCATCTGCACTAGCACCAGTCCACGGTTATACCAAGCTTGCGGAAAATCTGGCTTAAGCTTAATGGCTTGATCGCAAGCAGCAACAGCTTCAGTCGAACGATTCAAGGTAAATAAAGCACCACAGCGGTCTTTCCAACCCTCAGCAAATTTTGGGTTAATTTCGAGAGCTTTGTCAGCCGCCAGTAAAGCATCATCATCGTACCCTAGTCGGCGTAGGGTCAGGCTACGACCACTCCAAGCAGCAAAATCAGCAGGGTTAATCTCAGTAGCTTTTTCATAAGCGCTCAAAGCTTCAGAGTGACGATTTAACCCAGCTAAGGCTTGGCCTTTGCGATACCAAGCTTCGTGGTTGTTGGAATCAGTTCGCAGCTCTCGCTCTGCCTCTGCCAATGCTGCTTCATGGGACTTGATGTTCTCTTGACTTAAACCTGTTGGTGCTTGTTGTTTTCGCATCAACGCTGCAATGTCACGTTGCACATACACCAAGGACCAGCCTACAACCACGACAGCCGCAACACTGGTGAGTACTAGAGCGGGAATCTGCCATTTTGCTAAATGTTGCTGTAACGGTTGCTGGGAGGGTAACTCTGGCTTAGCAAAGGCTGGTGCTATAGAGGTAAGTGGAGTCTTTGGATCTGGAACCTCAAAACAAGTAGCATTGGATTCAAAGCTACGAGTCCAATCAGGAATTGCCTCACCTTTCTGCCTACCGTATATCTCAACTCGCTTCCAGGACTCAGACTCTAACTGAGTAAGTCCTTTTTGAATTCCGCTCACTAAGGTAACAGGAGGTACTTGAGCAGACTCTAATAGAATCTTTAAACATTCCTCCTCTAAGGCAACCGTTGCTTCGATGCCTTTAGTCCGCAAGGAGCGATTAATCAACGCTGCGATCGCTGTAGGGCTTCCAGACTTCGCTTGTTCCATTAGGCTGACTTGTGTCATAACAAAGGCACCTTTCCCAGCTCAGATTACGAAGCTGCTTGTGATCATATCTACTGATCACAGTTGTAGTCTAGCTGACAGCTATCCTACTTATGCTTTGGCTCTGGCAAGAACAGATGAATATGCTTAAGGGTGATGCGGCAGCGAGAATTACTTGGATAGGCTAGAAGGTAAAACCTCCTATAGAAACCTTTTATGCATACGACCCAAGATCCGTTTCAGAAGGCCAACTATTTCTTTAGAAAAGCCGACTATGTGAAATGGCATCGGCAGCAAAGTAAGCAACAAATTCTGCGATCGCAAGTTGGGTTTATTGAGACTGCACCCTCTCGTCCGAAAGCTTGCCAGGGTTGCGCTCACTACCACGGCGTGGCTTACGGCACTGCTTACGAGAGCCGACATATGTTGATTTGTGGGTTCCATCCCTATGGTTGGGGCAACCAAGGGACTTGCCCTGACTGGGAAGGCGGCTTCTAAGGCAGTTTAAGCGCTGGTATCTGGATCTGTATCTGGGTCGCAGCGAATCTCAATTAAAAAGCCATCGGGGTCATAAAAGTAGATGCCGCGTCCGGTGGGGCGGGTGACTGGGCCTTCTGCGATCGCGACTTGATTTTGGTGCAGTACTGCCACAGCTTGATTAAATAATTGCGGCTCGATATCAAAGGCTAAATGATTGGCACGGGTAAAGCCTCGACTAGGATCTAGATCGGGTGGTGTGAGATCTGGCTCCCAAAACAAATCGAGCACAGTACCATCAGGCATGACAAAATTAGCAACTTTCCCTGCTTCTACAAGCGATCGCAATGTACTTGGAATCGCATCTCCGGTTAGCTCTTGTAGCCCTAACAAAGTGCCATAGAACTGTCGCGAGGCTTGCAGATCTTGCACATTCAACGCGATGTGATGCATGCGACGCAGCATACCAAGAGCCAAAGTGGGGTTGCAGGTAGAGAAACTAGATTGCATAACGAGCACCATTCCATTCAGAACATATTGCCAGAACGATCACCAGCACTTCTATTCAATCTAAATCAGACCTAGAGTAGCCATGTCATTTGATTATTCTTTGGACTTCAAAACCATTGATTTCCGCCAGCACCCAGAACTGTACCGCGTCGGCAAAGGTGAACAGGGTGTGCTGATGGTAGAGCCATACAAGGCAGAAATCCTGCCTCACTGGCGTTTCAAAACTCCTGCGATCGCTAAACAGTCTAGCGAAACGATTTACCAGATGTTTCTGGACTATCTGGAACAGGGAGATTTTGTCGGAGCAGATATGGCTCGGAAATTTCTGCAAATGGGTTACACGCGATCGCGTCGTTATGCCAACCACAAAAACGGCAGAAAATACCAAGCCAATCCGCAAAAAGCGGGTTCTGAAGCTGAGCAGCAGGCAGCACGACAGCAAGTTTTGCCTTACGACGTAGATCCGATCAAGGCCGAATCGGCGGCTATCTTTAAGGAGAAATGGGTTGAGGCCAAGACGAACCCGCACTATCTCCAACTCTTAGCCGAGCATCGCCAAAAGTACGAAGCAAAGCCTCTGTGATCTCGCTACCTGGGGTGGGCATACTGACACGGTTACGTGCAGCAATTCAGCCCTAGCCCCTTGTCGGAAAAACAGCATGAGGCACCCTGACGACCAACCCCAACCCTTAGGCCCAACTGATTGGATACTAGCGAAAGAATTGGGAGCTGTGATTAGCACTCAGCAACGCTTTTACCAATCCTGCGATGGAGCCTTGAGAGCTTTGCTCAGCCTCTCAGAGTGGGGCATTGTACAAGAAGCAAATGATGTCACTGTGTTGTTGGTGATGTGTCCCACGATCGTTGTTACCGATCGGTTGCTGAAGCGCTGCACGAGCCTAGCTAACAAACTATTGAAGGTTGCCGATACGCCCGCTCATCTGCATATTCAAGGGCCAGACTGCTGGTTTCGCTGTCCGGCGGATATTCTCCGGGGGCAATAGCTCGATTTAGAAGGTGAGGCGGCGGGCTGTACCGTCATCCTTGAAGCGCTGTTCACCGATGCCCACGAGTTCCACAATAATTTCGCGATCGCTGGGTGTCCATTTGCCTTGACGCGCTGCAATTTCTACCACGGGTTGCTGACCTTCTGGGAAGACGCGATAGTGAGTCGTAGCCCAAGCACCATCCCGATACTCAAAGGTATGACCATCATCTTCATAATGAGTCCACTCGCCAGTTCCGGGCCAAACTCTTAGTCTGAGTTCGTCTAGCGATCGCTCATTCACATACTGCATCACAGGAGCCATTGGGATGATGCTCCCGGCGGCGACATAAAGCGGCATCCGTTCTAGCGGTGCGTCAGCCAGAATATGGGTTGGCCCTTCAAACTGCTCTCCACTCCACCAGTCGTACCAAGTCCCTGCTGGCAAATAAACAGCTCGACACTCCACACCCGGACGGTAAACTGGCGCTGCCATCAAGGAAGGACCAAGCAACACTTGGTCGTACAAGCTGTAAGTTTTGGGGTCGTTTGGGTACTGGTAGAGCAGCGGTCGCAGAATCGGTTCTCCTGTGGTTGCGGCTGACCAGAACAGGCTGTAGAGATAAGGCAGCAATCGATAGCGCAGTTCAATATATTCGCGGCAGATGGCTTCCACGCGATCGCCAAATACCCAGGGTTCATGCTGAGCTGTACCCATCGAGGAGTGACCCCGCATTAAGGGGTACAGCATCCCTACCTGCATCCAGCGGGCAAACAGCTCAGCGGTGGCATTGCCTGCAAACCCCCCAATATCACACCCAACAAACGGCACTCCTGATAGCCCCATGTTGCAGAGCATGGGCAGGGACATTTCTAAATGCTCCCACAATGATTGGTTATCCCCCATCCAGACAGAAGACCAGCGCTGAACCCCTGCATAACCCGATCGCGTCAGGACAAAGGAGCGTTCAGTGGGACGTAGTTTTTCCAGGGCTTGAGCCGAGGCTTGTGCCATGTTTAAGCCATAGAGGTTGTGGGTTTCGGCGTGAGTAGCCTGCTCATCCTTCGGTCCTTGCGGTGCATCAAGGGGAAACCAAATTTTGTTTCCGTTGTCTCCAAAGGGGCGATCGTCTAAAGCAGGCTCGTTCATGTCGTTCCAGATCCCTGCTACACCTGCTTCGGTCAGGTTTTTGTGCCAGTCAGCCCACCAACTGCGAACTTCTGGGCGTAAGAAATCGGGAAAGACCGCTTTGCTGGGCCAGACGTAACCGTGAACTAGTTGTCCATCAGCTTTCCGGACAAAGTAGTCTTTTTCTAGTCCTTGGTCGAACACAGTATAGTCGGCTTCTGGCTCGTATTTCACCCCAGGATCAACGATGGTTACAGTCTTAAATCCATCCTCAGCCAAGTTGCGAATCAGTTTGTCAGGTTGGGGAAAGCGTTTGGGACTCCAAGTGAAGACCCGATAGCCATTCATGTAGTCGATGTCGAGGTGGATGACATCGCAGGGAATGCGGCGTTCTCGAAACTCATGGGCAATTGTTTGCACCACATCTTCAGATTCGTAGCTCCAGCGGCATTGGTGATAGCCGATCGCCCACTGCGGTGGCAGGGACATCCGTCCGGTTAGCTCTGTATAGGTATGAATGATTTGTGCTGGCGTGGGGCCGTAGATGATGTAGTAGTCGAGTTCTGGGCCACGGGTTTCCATTCGCCACACCCCTGCTTGATCTGCGCCAATGTCAAACTGGCTCCAATAGGTGCTGTTGAAGAAAATTCCATAGCCTACTTCGGGCCGCAGTGCCATAAAGACGGGAATGGCTTGGTACATCTCATCGCTGAGAGAACCGTAGTCCAGGGCGTCTGTGGTCCAGTTGGTTTTGACTTCGGCGAGTTTATCGAGAAATCCAGTGCGCTCTCCAAATCCGTAGAAGTGTTCGTCGGCTTCAATCTGTTTCCATGCGGCGATCGCGCCTGCCCGCCAAGCCATCCCAGGAGCTATATCTTGGGCAAAGGGACGATTTTGGTTGTCAAAGCAGGTGAATTGAGCGGTATCTCGCTGAATTGAAACTCGGATCTGGGCTGTTTTGATTTCGATCGTGGAAGGAGTTTCTTCTAGATCAAAGGAGGTAGCGGGCCAGTCTTGGTCGTCTTTGGTGACGGCCCAGGAGCGACGAGGTTGAAAGGTGCCTGTGGGGGCAAGGCGGACGCGAATCAGGTTAGGGGCGAGAATGGTGATCGCGAGTTTAGGGCCACCACAATCGAGGTGAAGGGTGCGATCGTCTTTTTGAATGGATTGAACTGCGCCAATGGTAGACCAGGGTTGTGTGGTGGTGGGGAGTTTTCCAAATACTTGTGGCATGTGGGTTCAACCTGATTTTTATCGGTTTAAGTCTGGGAAATCCGAGCCCTTGGGGGCGCTTGCCCCCAAACCCCCACTGAGGGACGGCTGCGTCCCCCAGACCCCCTCCAGAGGTAACTTCTGTGTGAGGTGGCTATGTTTTAATTCTGGCTTCTCTGGCTCCCCTTCCCTGCCAGGGAAGGGGCTGGGGGTTAGGCCTCACAGCAAGGAGATCCACACTACCCTTGCAACAGCGATTGAGCGCCATCGATCCAGACTTCTGTACCTGTGATGTGGCTGGAGTTGTCGGAGGCGAGGAAGAGGACGAGCTGGGCGACTTGTTCGGAGGTGCCTGGTTTGCCGTCGGTGAGGGGAATTTTGCCTTCCGGGAATTCGACGGGTTCTTGGATGTCTTCTAGGGCGCGGCGTTCGGTGTTTTCGTCGATGTTGGTAGTGATGGCTCCGGGGCAGATGACGTTGACGCGAATCCGGTGTTCGGCGAGTTCCAGCGCAGCCATTTTAGTGAAGGCAACCTGGCCAGCTTTGGAGCAGGCGTAGGCGGTGGCTCCGGTGTTGCTGAACATGCGGGTGCCGTTGACGGAGGAGGTAACAATCACGGAGCCGCCTTGTTTCTTCAGCAGAGGGATGGCGTATTTGACGGTGAGAAAGGTGCCTTTGAGATTAATGTTGAGGGTTTTGTCCCACTCGTCGGGGTCTAGTTCTTCTAAGGCAGTCCAGACGCCGTTGATGCCAGCGTTGGCAAAGACAATATCTAATCTGCCCCATTTATCTGCGATCGCCTGAATCGCTTGCTGCATCGCCTCAGGTTGTGAGATGTCAGCTAGTACTGGGATGGCTTCTCCACCCGATTTTTGAATCTCTTCTAGGGTCTGTTGCACATCATCGTCACTGCGGCCTAAGGCGGCTACTTTGGCTCCTTCTTTTGCCAGGAGTTGAGCTGCGGCTTTACCAATTCCAGATCCGGCTCCTGTGACTAGTGCCACTCTCCCTGCCAGTTGCATACGATCTGTTCTCCTCAAATGAATGGTAGCGATCGCTTACTTCACAAAATGAATCTCTCTATTTTTTAAGCCGTCTTTGGCTCCTGCTTGGCAAAACTGGTGGGCGATCGCTTCGCTAATTCCTGTGCCTGCTCCGGTGATAGTGGCAACCTTGTCTGCTAAACGTGCGCTCGCAAACTACTCTTCTGGTTGAGATAGGCGCAGACAAAGTGCGACCTACTATCCCTCATGTTCTGCTTCCTTTAAGACTTTTCCTCTGTCTGTAGTAAGGTTTGGCTACCTCTATCTTCAGTGGGTTTAAGAGATGTAAATCCCCTGTTACCTTGCAGGAGTTGTATAAGTGAGATCCCGATGACATTCACGAAAGACGAAACGATTAGAAGTAATGTAGAAGCCTTCCAAAGCTTAGATGTGGATCAGCAATTGGCGCTGTTCTATTTCATTTACAAAGAGATGGGTGGAGCCATTACGCCTGCTGCTCCTGGCGCTAGCACCGTTTCTCCTGAAATCGCTGAAGGGCTGTTCAACCAAGTCAAGGACATGTCCCATGAAGAGCAACTACAACTGCAACGTGATTTAATCACACACAAAAACGGTTTGCTGGCTCGTGAGTATGGCTCTATAGGCGACACTACCAAGTTGTTGTTCTGGTATCGCTTAGCTCAGGGGATGGATGCTGGCATTATCAGTCCATTGCCTGCTGACTATCAACTCGCCCCTGAAGCTCAAAGTCTGCTAGAGCAAATCAAAGGTCTACAATTCCAGCAGCAAATCACCCTCTTCCGTGACCTAGTTTCCCCAATGGGTGTTGACTCCGCAACTGCTGAGCACGACAGCGAAACAGGTTTGTAAGTTAGCCTCAGAGCTTTCAAATCAAAAATTTTGATGGCAAGCTAAATCTCTTAGCCCTCTCAAATATTTCAATCACTCTTTAAATCACATTTCCTTCCAGAGTTAGATAACTGCATTCATGTTGCTCAGTATTTGAGGCTCATGAATGCAGTTTTTTTATGGTTTAAATCACTAAAAATTGTTTCAATCTGCTAATTAATTCTTGAGCAACGTGAAAACTGAAGCAGACTCAATCTCCACGTAGCCCTAGGGCGACCCTCAACTCTTAGTAATCAGTCATGTAGTAATCAGTCATGGCAAATCAAAAAATTTTAGTCATCGATGATGGAAAAACCATTCGCATGCAAGTGCGAGACATGTTGCCACAAGGCAGCTTTGAGTTTTTAGAAGCCAAAGACGGAGTTGAGGGCCTAGATTTAATTCGCAAAATTCGTCCCAACATCGTATTACTCGACTTCTTCATGCCGCGAATGAATGGCTGGGAAGTACTAGAGCAAATGCAAGCTCAACCAGAACTCCAAAGCATCCCGCTCGTATTGATGTCAGGACGCAAAGAAGAAGTCGTCGAGAAAGTGCCAGACTTATTCGATCGCTTCGAGTTCATCGAGAAACCCTTCGGCCAAAAAGCCTTAATTGGAGCCTTACGCGCCGCGATCGCCAAATCCCGAACTCCAAAGCCAGCCGCGATCGCCACTCCCAAACCCGCCACCACTTCCACTGCTACCACCACTTCCAACTCAGCCATCCCAGCCCTCAACGCCAAGCTCGATCAGATGCAAACAGACATCGACAGCTTGAAAAAACAACTCGTCCAAATCACCGGATTCATCAAGCAAAAACTCAAATAACCCAATCTCGCACACCCCACAAAAATTCACTTCTGGAGGGGGTCTGGGGGACACAGCCGTCCCTCAGCGGGGGTTTGGGGGCAAGCGCCCCCAAGGGTTCGGATTTTCCCAAAACCAACAACACCCACCAACTTAATCATCTGTAACCATTCAACAGCAGTCATTCAAGCCCCTGCTGTCCATCGCTGCGGTAATCTGGAAAGAGTGACTTTAAGAAAACCCTTTCACTGCACTGCCTTATGTCCTCCGCTGTTTCCAGTCCTGCTCGCACAATCCGCATCGGTTCGCGTAAAAGTCAGTTGGCTTTAGTTCAGACCTACTGGGTTCAGGAACAGTTACAAAAAGCCTTCCCGGATCGGACATTTGAAGTGCACACCATGAGCACTCAAGGCGACAAAATTCTTGATGTTGCGCTCGCCAAAATTGGTGACAAAGGGCTGTTCACCAAAGAACTAGAGCTAGGCATGATCAACAACGAGATTGACTTTGCCGTCCACTCCCTCAAAGATTTACCCACTCGCCTACCCGAAGGACTGATGCTAGGTTGCGTCACCGAGCGCGAAAACCCCGCCGACGCTCTAGTGGTTCACGAAAAGCATAAAGACAAACAGCTCGCCACCCTACCCGCTGGAGCCGTCATCGGCACCTCCTCGCTACGTCGCTTGGCCCAACTGCGTCACCACTATCCCCACCTCAGCTTCAAAGACGTGCGCGGCAACCTCAACACCCGCCTCGCCAAACTGGATGCAGGTGAGTATGACGCTTTGATCTTGGCAGTCGCAGGTCTGCATCGCTTGGGCATGGGCGATCGCATTCACCAAGCTATTCCTTCTGAGGTGTCTCTCCACGCTGTGGGCCAAGGTGCCTTGGGGATTGAGTGCCGTGAAGGCGACGCAGAAGTGCTGAACGTGATCAAAGCTTTAGAGCACACTCCTACCGCGCAACGCTGCTATGCCGAACGCGCCTTCTTGCGCGAACTCGAAGGGGGTTGCCAAGTACCCATCGGCGTGAACACCGAGATTAACGGCGATGCCCTTACCCTCACCGGACTAGTTGCCAGCTTAGACGGCCAAACCATCATCAAAGAGAGCATTACAGGCCCTGCCACTGAAGCCGAACGCTTAGGTACAGAGCTAGCCAACCAGGCCAAGCAGCAAGGTGCCCAAGAAATCTTGAATCAGATTACTGCTGAAATGCGTAGCTAACTTAGTTTTGCCTTGTACTGTAGTGGCACCTCTCGTGGGTGCCTTTTTTTGTGAAGTTTGCAGAGAAATAGGGCATGGAGTGCGATCGCCATCTAGTCAGCTAGAGAGAAAGTGGCAGGAGTCGGTATGATGACGTTACCAGTTCGGCCAATTTGCCAATCTGACCTGTTCAGCTAACCATTTCAGGGGATACAGGAATTAACATGCGAATTCTGTTTGTTGCCGCAGAAGCAGCCCCAGTTGCCAAAGTGGGTGGGATGGGAGATGTTGTGGGTGCCCTACCACAAGTGTTGCGCCAGATGGGCCACGATGTCCGCATCTTTATGCCCTACTACGGCTTCCTGCCAGATAAGATGTCAATTCCAGCCGAGCCTGTTTGGTCGGGTAGCGCCATGTTCCAGACATTTTCTGTTTACGAAAGTGTGCTTCCTGGGACTGATGTACCCCTGTATTTGTTTAGCCACCCAGCCTTCCTACCCCGGCATATTTACTCTGGTGAGGACGAGGATTGGCGGTTCACCCTGTTTTCCAATGGAGCGGCTGAGTTTGCTTGGAACTATTGGAAGCCGAACATTATTCACTGCCACGATTGGCATACAGGCATGATCCCTGTCTGGATGCACCAAACGTCTGATATTGGCACCGTGTTCACGATTCATAACCTGGCTTACCAAGGGCCGTGGCGCTGGAAGCTAGAGCAAATGACTTGGTGCCCTTGGTATATGCAAGGTCATAACACAATGGCGGCAGCCGTGCAGTATGCCGACCGAGTCACTACCGTTTCGCCCACCTACGCCCAGCAAATCCAAACGGCTGCTTACGGGGAAACGCTGGAGGGGTTGTTATCTTTCATTAGTGGCAAGCTGAGCGGCATTGTCAATGGCATTGACATGGATTCTTACAATCCAGAAACGGATAAGCGCCTGACGCAAACTTTTAATGCTGATACGCTCGATCGCCGTCCTGCTAACAAGATTGCGATCCAAGAAGAAGTGGGGTTAGAAGTCAACTCTAAAGCTTTCTTGATTGGCATTGTGACCCGATTGGTGGAGCAGAAGGGCATCGACTTAATTATTCAAGTGCTCGATCGCTTTATGTCTTACACAGATTCCCAGTTTATTTTGTTGGGAACGGGCGATCGCTACTATGAAACCCAGATGTGGCAAATTGCTTCTCGCTATCCCGGTCGGATGGCGGCTTATTTGCTTTACAACGATGCTTTAGCGCGGCGCATCTACGCCGGATCAGATGCTTTCCTAATGCCTTCTCGGTTTGAGCCTTGTGGCATTAGCCAAATGCTGGCAATGCGGTATGGCTGTGTCCCGATTGTGCGCCGCACAGGTGGTCTGGTAGATACCGTCAGCCACCACGACCCGATGAATCATACAGGTACGGGCTACTGCTTCGATCGCTACGAACCGCTGGATCTCTATACCTGTATGGTGCGCGCTTGGGAAGGCTTCCGCTTCAAGCCGCAATGGCAAGAAATGCAGCAGCGCGGCATGCACACCGACTTTAGCTGGGATAAATCTGCTAGAGAGTACTCCAATCTCTATAACGACATCCTAGGCATCCCCAACGAGGCTCCAGAACCAGAGAAGCAACTCGAAGGTGTGCATTAACTAGCGATTTTGGGCGCGAAATTCCGCCGGAGTCAGGCGCATGGGTTCGTTAGGGTTCCAAATGCCCACCCCCATGAGTCTGGCTTTTTCTTGGGCACGCTTTAATCGCTGGTCGTACTTGGTATTGGGCGATCGCGGTACTGCCAACGCATAGCCCGCTTCTACTAGCTTTTCGTTGAGTAGCTTGCCATCTAGCCAAACATAGGCCAGTGTTCGTTCATAGCGGTCACGGGATTCTAGCCCAGGTTCTAGTAGCACAGGCTTACTGCCGATCAGACGCTCTAGTTGTTGCTTAGCAGCGGGTCCCCAAGGTTGCTGGGCTAAATCTGGCGCATCAATGCCAATCAGCCGTACTCGTTCCGGTGTACCAGGGGAGTTATTAGCAGGACTGATCTCAATCGCCTGTCCATTGGCGATCTGCTCCACTTTTACTAAGGTGCCTTGAGCTGACATCGGGCTTTGGCAGGCTGTCAGTGAAGCTACTAGCAACCAGAGGCCGCAGCCAACTCCCAACCTTTGCCACCACCGCCAGCTCTGGAAACGCGATCGCTCCTGGTCTTGGCTCACTCTCAATCTCAAATCTAAAACCTCAAATCCTCAAGCGGCAATTCTAGTCTTCGTCCAAAGGCAGACCTACTTTGATCTTGCCTTTGCCAAAATAGCGACCAAATTGCAGCTCATAGACTTCATCTTCGTCTTGAGTTTCTACCTCTAAATCAGAGCGGGGGTAGCTGACACAGAGCAAGGCATAGCCGCGATCGCGCAAATGGGGAGAAAGACCCACTGCTTCCGGCTGAGCGAGTTCACCAGAGACAACGCGCACCGCACAGCTCGTGCAAGCCCCATTGCGACAAGCAAAGGGCAGCTCTACCCCTTGGTTCTCGGCGCTATGCAGGATATAGCGATCTTCTGGTACCTGAACCGTGTGGTGGGTACCTTTCTGGCGGTAATGGATGCGAACAGAATAGGAACGGGTCATGAATCTCAAAGCGCGCAAGCACTGCAATCAGGGATTTGTCCATTCAGTAGCAGAGAATTTCCGCAGAAAACTCAGTGCCACAATGACAATGGACTATCTATAACTGTGCCAGCTTTTGACCATCCCTGAGACAAATCTAGGCGCTTAGCACTGATAAATCCGTTTTTTCGAGTAAAGATTTTTGATATGAGTTTTGACGGTGTTAAGGCTGACTTGCAAGGTTTGAGCGATCTCTTGGTAGCTATACTCCTGTTTCAGCAACAGCCAAATCTCGGCTTCTCGCTTGGTTAGTTCCAGTTGGGTTTGCACCAACTGCAATTCTTCTTCTAAGATGGCTTGGCGATCTTGCAGCACAATTAAGATTGCCTGCTCTAGGTTAGCAGCCGCAGTTGGTTCACCGGAGTTGGGTAGACCTTTGAGCCAGCGAGCCGAAACTTGTAGTCTCATCGTCGGCTCAATTTGGTAATCCGCTAAGACCACCTGGCTTTCTGGGCAGTTACGTCGCAGAAAGAGGCGGCAAAAGGTTTCCAGCTCCTCTGGCAAAGTTGAGCGCGAGGGCGGGAACCAACGGCACAGTTCTACCGCCCGCTGATTCCAATAAATCAGCTGGAGGGTGGGGGACACCACCACAAACCCTTGGCCTAATGAATTCAGGACAACCTGTAACAGCGCCAAATCCAGCCTGGCAACCTGCTGTTCTAAGCTAGGGGCAGGCGATCGCTCTGAGTCCACCGCTACAGCAGAGGTAGAGAGTGGAAATGAGTTGCTCATCTGAGCCTTCGAGTTCAAAGCTTTTCCTCCAAGCCGAAATAGGGGTTGAACTCAACTCCTAGAGAAGACATAGAGCAATAGGTAGGTGAATAATTTCAGAGAAAAGTCAGTGGTGTTACTAGCGCCAGTCAGTCTAGTGTCGTTAGTAACAGCGTCAGCGATAGGCAATTGGCTAGATGCCTTACGAAAACGTAGCTTCTCAAGCGGGTGATATAAATTACATTAGCTGATGCAGATTTTTGTTTATAGCGGTAAAAGTCAGATAAAAGTCAGATCTAGGTCAGTAAAAGTAAATGATGGAAGCTTATTTAGAAATAACTCGCCAAAACCTAGCCACTTCTGGTAGTATTTGCTAAGATAGAAATCCTGTGCTGAAATAAGCAGTACAGACCCCCCAGGAGAGATGGCCGAGTGGTTGAAGGCGCAGCACTGGAAATGCTGTTTAGGGCAACTTAACGAGGGTTCGAATCCCTCTCTCTCCGTTCCCAAAGATATTCTGCAAATATTAGGTTAAGGCGATCGCCCTGTCCTTGTATCACACTACGCACTTCCACCTTAGAGAGGTTGGGCTATGATCCCCATAGCTTCCTAGGGATAAGGTGTGAGTCAGAATGAATGTGAATGAGCTGCTAAAGCGTTATACAGCGGGTGAGAAGGATTTTGGTGCCATAGAACTACCAAAAGCACCGCTACAGGCAGTCATTCTAAGGGGAATTAGCCTGAAAGGAGCTGATTTAGTAGGCGCGAACCTGAGTGGCGCTGATCTCAGCGGCGCTGACCTGAGTGGTGCTAACCTAACAGGCGCTAATTTAACGGGTGCCATTCTGAGCCGAGCCCGTTTGATAGACGCAATTTTGAGAGTGGCTAATTTGACCCGAGCTGATTTAGTCAAAGCTGATCTCAGTCGAGCTAATTTAGTAGGGGCGAAACTAAAAGCAGCAAACTTAGTTCAAGCCAATCTCAGCCGCGCTAGTTTAGGAGAAGCCGACTTACACGGAGCGAATCTGTATCAGGCTAATCTGCGACGGGCTCACTTATATGAAGCAGATCTGATTGGAGCAACGTTGCAAGGCGTAGATTTGAGCAGTGCTGACCTGCTAGGTGCCAGTTTAATCCGGGCTGACCTGACAGATGCTATTTTGACTGCCGCAGATTTAAGCCATACTCAATGGACAGGCATCAATCTAACAGGGGCGAAGTTGCATGGGGCTACGTTGCCAGAAGGAATGCTGGCTCTGGTGCAGTCCTACTCGCTGAGCTAGCGCCGTTCTTGCCCCCTGGTCTATTCAGCTCCTTTGGTCACAACGTCACGCTTCAAAGTCCGATAAGCCACAGATCGAGGCTTCTCTGGGATGACACTAACACTGCCATCCGCTTCCATATAAGCAGCCTTGACATCTGCAAGTTCTTCAATCCCTTGTTGGCGAAATTGACTCATTAATTCATCTTCGGTGATCAGTTCTCGCCGCAGGTTGCGCCGTAACAGTTTACCTTTTTCAACTAAGAGCAAGGGTGGGGGATTGAGGAATTGCTGCACCGCTGGAAAACGAAAGCCTAACCAATTGAGAGCGTAGCTCCAAAAAATGACGGTGCCAATCAGAACCGCCCCTTCTGTAATGGAAGTGTAGTCCCGCGCCATCGCGTTCTGAGCAGCCTCAGCAAATAAAACTACGACTAACAAATCTGTAATTGCCAAGCTGCCTAATTGCCGACTGGGGAGCGATCGCAGAACCCCAAACAACACTAGATAAACAATTGAACCCCGCACAAAAAGCTCAACCAAAGAGAGGTTAGGGACAAATAGCTCTCGCCAATCAACGCTGAATAAGGAACTCATCAAGCTTTATACCTCCCTGCTGCTTTGCTTCGATGCCATCCAGAAAATTCAAGATAATGCTGCTAGATTTTTCCACAAGGAATAAATTCCATTCATGAAATCCTTCGTCAACGACAACAAGCTGAGAGTTAGGGATATGACCTAAAAACTCTTGAGCCACGCTTAGAGGGGTTGTTAAATCCTGACCACCCCAAAGTAAGAGACAAGGCGCTTGGATCTGGGGAAGTAACGGTTTCAGGTCTCCTTCCAAAGCTACCTTCAGGGTTTCAACGACATTCTGGAGATGAAAGAAACAGTTGTATGTAAAAGCTTGAAAAATCTGCTGAAGCTGCGGCAACCGAGCTTGAGGCATCTGACCTAACATTTCCACCAAGCGACGCGGCAACACAGTTGGAATAGTGCCAGAAGGAATCCCTGTGCTATCAATCAACACCAAGCTATCTACGACACCAGGCAGCGTGGCGGAAACTTGGGCCGAAATGCCACCGCCTAGGGAGTGACCGATCAGATGCACTTTTTCTAAATTAAGAATGTTAATAAAGTCGATTAAAAATTGGGTGTAATCATCGTAATTCCAGACAGATTTTGGTCCCGTTGTTTTGCCCAGATTGGGTAAGTAGGGAGCGATCACCCGATACCGTTGGGCCAAGAGGCTCAGCATCTCTTGATAGGGTTCTACCGAAACGCCCCAGCCATGCACAAACAAGATTGGTGGTGTAGCGGTGATCGGTCCCCCAATTAAATAGGAAACATTGCATCCAGCGAAGTGAATTTGCTTTTCAATTAACTGTGTGTTCATCCCATCCCCTTTGTGGTTTGTAACTCCTTAAGGATTAGCTCCTAATGGTTGAATCTGCGACAGCTGTATCCATCCGCTTGAGCAAGCCACGCAGTAGCACCATGCCCACGCCTAACGTCTTGTATCCAACGGTTTCAAATAGCACAGTGATTTTGTCGCCTTCGTAGCGCATGACTGTGCCTATGCCCCAGCTTTTATGCACCACCTGACTGTTGATGGGGAAAGGCTGATGACCTGTTTCTGGCTCATTCGTGATTCCAGCTTTGCAGTTATCACAGAAACCACAAGATTCTGAAAGGCCTTCACCGAAGTAATTGAGGACAAAACGGCGTCGGCAGTCGCGTACTTCGGCATAGCCCCGCATCATTTCAATTCGCGATCGCACATATTGTTGGCGATGTTCTTGTAGGCGCACTGCTTCCTCGACGGCCTCTTCTAGGTCAGGGAGTGATTCGTTGGGTACCACTTCCCCGTTAGGCAAAGTCTCTAGGACTCCCACTTCGCCCAAACGGTTGAGGGTATTTTTGAGTTTGGAGCGGGACAAGTTCGTAGTTTCTTGCAGTTCGCGGGGAGCCATTGGTTCCTCGCGCTCTTGCAACGCCTGCACCACTTGCTCCACATCCTCAGTCTCAATTTTGCCGCCACTGGCAAAGAAGCGACGCAGGTTAAAGTCTTCGGGGTTGTAGAACAAAACTGCCTGAGCCGATTCTCCATCGCGTCCTGCTCGACCGATCTCCTGATAGTAGGAATCGATGGAGTCGCTAATGTCGTAATGGAAAACGAAGCGCACATTTGGTTTATCCACACCCATCCCAAAAGCAGTCGTCGCCACGATCACTTCTGCTTCATCATCCATAAAAGCGCGATAAGCAGCTTCACGAACTTGAGGAGATTTTCCAGCGTGGTAGACCACGGCTTTCACCTCCTGCTCTTCGAGGGCTTCCGCTAGCTCCTCCGCTCGTTTGCGAGTGGCTACATAGACAATGCCTGGTTTCTCAGCTCGCACCACGCGATCGAGTAGGGCTTCCTGTTTCTCACGAGTGTCTTCGTAACGTTCTACCGCTAACCAAATGTTGGGGCGATCGAACCCTTGCACCACAACCTTGGCCTTTTGCATGCCTAGGCGATCGACAATTTCCTCCCGCACAGGGGGAGCGGCAGTAGCAGTCAAAGCCAGAACCAGCGGATGACCTAGAGCCTCAATTATCGTACCCAAGCGGAGATAGTCGGGTCGAAAATCATGGCCCCATTCACTAATGCAATGGGCTTCATCGACCACAAACAGCGAAGGTGCGGCTGCTTGGAGTTGCTCTAGCACTTCCTCATTGTTGAATTGCTCAGGGGCTAGAAATAGAAACTCTAGATTCGACTCGGCTAACTGTGCAAAGGCAGCGGCTCGTTCAGCCTCGGCGATCGTGGAGTTGACCACGCCAACCTCTGCTAACTTCTGGGCTTCAATGGCTGCTTTTTGATCTTGTTGCAACGCGAGTAACGGTGAAACAACCACGGTAGCGCCTGGAATCAGCAACCCAGCGAGTTGATAAATGGCAGATTTACCCGAACCCGTGGGCATCACAGCTAGCGTGTCCTGTCCTTTTAGGAGAGCGGCGATCGCGTCAGCTTGGCCAGGGCGGAGTTGCTCGTAGCCAAGTTGCGCTTGCGCTATTTGCTGAATCTGCTGTTTGGTTTTACGCTGTTTTGCCATCGTCGTTTCTCCGTCCTCACTTATCTAAACTTCGTTGCCCCAACCCAAGAGTGCGGCTGCTCCCAAAGCGGCTGTGGCTGCGATCGCCCCCCAAGTGACGGTGGGGTGAGTATCGAGCCAAGTGGTCAGACTGGGCTGAGTGGGAAATTCTCCATTCACTTGGTCGTAGCCAGAGATCGGCTCATACAAGTTGTCAGGAGCATTTTCAGATTTGGGTTTATCAGTGCGCTGAGCCTCAAACCCACTCTGGCGCATGAAGGCATCCACGAGTTGGGGTGACAACCGCTGGAGTAGAGCGATCGCCTTACCTGCATCTCCCACCACAATGTCGCGCGTCGGATGCTCGGCCACATAAAGAATGACTTTTGCCACATCAGCGGGCGCATAGAGCGGAGGCACCCCCATAGGCTTTACCCCTAACTTAGTGCGAGCTTTGTCAAAGACGGGTGTATTGATCGAAGCAGGCTGCACTTCAGTAACGCTGACTGGCACTTTGTCGTGCATCAGTTCCACCCGCAGCGACTCCAGGAAGCCGTTGATGCCATGTTTAGAAGAAGCGTAGGCACTTTGCAGCGGTAGGGCTCGGATCGCTTCCACGGAAGAGACATGAATCAGCGCCCCGCGTCCTTCCCGCTTCAGATGGGGCAGAGCCGCCATCGCGCCAAACACTTGCCCCATCAAGTTGATATCAATGATTTGCTTAAACTCTTCCGGGGTGGTCTGTTCAAAGGAAGCATAGAGTTCTACTGCGGCGAGATGCACCCAGGTATCGAGGCGGCCATATTGCTGAATTGCTTTGTCTGCGATCGCCTGGACTTGCCTAAACTCCCGTACATCTGCGGCGATCGCCGTGGCATCTCCGCCTGCTTGCCGAATTTCCTCAACTAAGGAATCTAATCCTGCTTGGTTCCGGGCGGAAACAATGACTTTGGCTCCTTCGCGAGCAAATTGCAGCGCGGTTTCTCGGCCAATGCCACTAGAAGCGCCGACGATCGCAACCACTTGCTGGTTGATCGGCTTAAGTTGCATGATATAGAACTCCTTGGTTGGGTTTTTTAACTGGGCTAAAGATGAAGAGGTAGAAATTTCCGGTTGTTAAATTAGATGACCTCTCTCCCAACCCCTCTCCGCGTCGGAGAGGGGCTATGAAAAGGGTTTATGGCTCTGGCTCCTGGCTTCCCTTCCCTATCAGGGAAGGGGCTGGGGGTTAGGTTCTTATTAAGGTTGTTGGGAATTGTTGAACATTCCGTTGGCTAGCAAAGCCAATGCTCCGACTGCCACTGTTCCCGCCACTGCGCCCCAGGCAAAAGGCGATCGCATGGCGAACCAGTCGGAAACGCTGGGAATAACTAAGTTGCCAAAATCACCATCCACGCGATCGAGTCCTTGATCGGCGGCGATCGGAGCGAAAACGTTATCTGGAGATGCTTCTGATTCTGGCTCAGTGGTGTGCTGTCCTGGAATTCCCACGACTGTTAAAACGGCATCAATTAGAGGAGGAGAGATCCGCTGCGCCACATCCAACACTCGACCGACATCTCCCACAATAAAGTCGCGGGTGGGATGCTCAGCCACATATAGAATTGCATCTACGACTAAACGCGGATCATAATAAGGCGGAATTCCAGTGGGCTTGACACCCAACTTGGTCTTTACCTTGTTGTAATACGGCGTATTAATTACAGAGGGCAGAACACTGGTGACGCTAATCGGTATCCCTTCATGTTGCAGTTCTACTCGCAGAGACTCCAACATTCCTTGCAGTGCATGTTTGGACGCACAATAAGGGCTTTGCAGTGGCAAACTCCGCCGACCCTCCATAGAAGAGATATGAATCAGGGCACCCCGACCTTCTCGCCTTAAGTAAGGTAATGCTGCCTTCGCACCGTAAACTTGCCCCATCAGGTTGACATCGATCACCCGCTGAAATTCTTCTGGGGTAATCTGCTCAAAGCGAGCCAGCACACCCGTAGCAGCGGCATGCACCCAAGTATCTAGGCGACCATAACGTTCTACTGCCTTATCAGCGATCGCCTGCATCTGTTGCATATCGGCGACATCGGCAACCACAGCGATCGCGTCACCTCCCGCTCGTTGGATCTCCTCCACCAGAGAATCCAGCCCAGGTTGGCTCCGAGCCGCTACGACTACCTTGGCCCCTCGCTGAGCGAATTGCAGCGCTGCTTCGCGACCGATGCCACTAGAGGCACCCACGATCGCGACTACCTGCTGACTAATTGGCTTAAGTTGCATCACCTCTGTATCCTTATAACTACAAATCTCTCAGGGACAAATCCGTCAGGGAATTACTCTGACACCCAGTTAACTTTGCTTAGTTGGACAGGTGAACCCTGCCCAACATAACTGCAAATCTAATTTGGTGAATCCCTACTCTTCTTGATGTCGATTCTGGTAATCCTCAGCAGAGGCAGGATCTAAGTCCCAACGATGCTCATCTCGCTGAGCAAATTTGTCGTTACCATAGAAGTCCTCGCGATCGCGCATTTCTGTGCCCATCGCTGCACCCAAGTCATCCACAATATCTTGGTCTGGGGTGGCGACGGTGCCGCCTACCATTTCTTCGCCTTCCATATGCATGGTCCAGGCTGCGTCAACATCCCCACCGCTCAGCTCTGGGCTAGTCTCGTTATAGGCCTGTCTACGGTTGTACATGGTGCGTCCACCAGTGGTCCAACCTGGTTGATCTTTCACCCCCGTGCCATAGGATTCTGTAACTTCCTGAGGCACGTCATCATCCGCAATCTCTTCTGCTCCTTCCGCTTCGTCACTAAACAATGCGGGATTGGTATCGGTATATTCATTCAGTTCTGGTGCGTCCACATGTTGGCTCGCGTTCAGTCCTGGTTCTGAACCTGGTCCTGACTTGGCACCAGATGAGGTTTGGTTAGCCATTGCCCTGCCTCTCTGTTTTGCAGTTCTATAGTTTGTAGTTCTATAGTTGCCAAGGTAACGAAGATAAATCTGAACTCACTCCACAAATAGGCAGAAACGCAGGAGTAAGGATGGGGCGTGTCCTTGGGACTGCAACTGTTTCGCTCGGTTGGCCCTCTGCAATTAGATAGATAACGGCTTGAGACGTAAGGGAAATTAGAGTGATTATTTGGATAGGGCGATATGTGATCGCTTAGAAAGGCCTAGTTCCAAAGTTCATGAATCAATACAAGCAACAGGTGATTGATTTCTTTAATCAGAGAATTGCCTATGACCAAGAAGGTTCTCGACACCCTCAAGAAGCAGCCCAGCTCTTAAGTTTCGTACCCTTGCAAAAGCAGCAAAGAGCGCTTGATATTGCTACAGGTACCGGATTAGTGGCAATTTCGGCAGCACAGAAACTTGGAGTGCAGGGTTACGTGGTGGGAGTCGATTTTTCTCCTGGGATGCTGGCTCAGGCTAAGCAGAAGGTTGAACCTCTAGGATTAACAAACATTGAGTTCGTTGAAGCAGATGCAGAAGCTGTAGACTTTATGCCCGAAAGCTTTGACGTAATTCTCTGTTGCTCTGCAATCACATATTTGCCTGATATTCCTAAAACCTTAGAGAAGTGGTATCGGTTTCTGAGACCAGGAGGATTTGTGGCTTTCACCTGTCCTGCTGACACTGCTTACTTGGCCCCACTCCAAGGTAAAGTTTACACAGAGCTATTCAATCTTTCCTTACCTCACATTAACGAACCGCTTAACACGCCTGAGAAGTGTCGTAATTTGTTGCTTCAATCGGGTTTCAGAGAGATTGAGGTTGTAATTGAGCCGTCTGGATGCTATTTGAGCTTAGATGACGGTAGATTAAGCTGGAGCGAAAGTAGTTTTTACCCAAGAGGTAATCCCTTATCTCTATTATCTGCTCAACAACTGGAGCAACTTCAGAGGAAATATCGAGCAGAAATTGAGCAGTTGGCAACGGATGCAGGAGTATGGCAAGACATGACGACCTTCTTTGTGAAGGCTCGAAAGTAAGGGCGATCGCGTCTCGTCAGGCTCTTACAAATAGTTAAAAACTCCGTCCAGTTTTTCCTAGGCGGAGTTTTTGAATTACAAAATCAATTTAAATTGCTTTACCAGCCTTGGTCAGCGGGGTCACCGTAGGGGTCTTCGCTGGCGGGACGAACGTTTCTCCGGTAGCGAGGGTCATCTGCTGGATCGCCGTAGGGGTCTTCACTGGCAGGGCGGATATTTCTAAATGGGTCCGTGCCATAGCCAGCTTGGTCAGCAGGGTCACCGTAGGGGTCTTCGCTAGCCGGGCGGACATTGCCGTAGGGGTCTTGATAACCAACGCCGTAACCACCTTGGTTAGCTGGGTCGCCGTAGGGGTCTTCGCTGACGGGCCGAACATTACCATAAGGATCGTAACCGTAGCCAGCTTGGTTAGCTGGGTCACCGTAAGGATCTTCGCTAGCGGGGCGAACATTACCGTAAGGAGGTTGGTCCGCTGGATCGCCGTAGGGGTCTTCACTAGCCGGGCGGACCCGGCGGTCATAGTTCACATCTGGGTCATCTCCCAGTAGGGCATCCTGCATTCTCCGGAAAAAATCATCAACCATGATGGATCTCCTATTTCAGTTTGGTTATCAAGCTGCTCACGGAGGCTCAATCTATCTCAGCCTGTATCGACAACCGCTGAGCAGCAGTTTTTCAATGTGTCCTGTAACAACTAATCGCTACTTAAACCTAATTTAATAAGCGGGAGCGGGCTCACCACTTGCGGCTAAATCGCGAAGGTCGCGCCCTGTTTCTCGACCGTTGTAGCCTTGGAACTCTTGATAGCGTCGAGCTTCTGCTTCAGGTACTCGAATGCCTTCTCGTGGTGGTGTCACCCAATGCACCTTACGCTGAGCATCCCGGTAGTAGACTCGACCATTTTTGGAGAGGTAATACTGTCCTTCTGGCCCTTGCGCCTGTTTGTTGCGATGCTGATTGTAAAGATAGTAAAGCGCGGCTGCTCCAGCCAAAATGGCAACTTTCTGCTTGTTGTTCAACCCTTGGTTTACCCGTGTATCATTACGGGGAGGCGCATATTGCCTGTCATTACGAGTGTTGTAAGTAGGCGGTTGCTGAGGCGAGGTGACTTGAGAATCGCCACAGGCAGCAAATAAGGGGAAGGTTAAAATCAGAGTTAGTACAAGCGCAAACCAACGAGTCGATTTGTGGGTGGTCGATTTGTCAGTGGTGGATAGGCTCTGGCTCATAACAAAAAGATTTGCTAAATGGACAGGATGCTGTTTCTCACTAATTGAACAAGTCAGGAATACCGTTTTGGGAGATCTCGTAAATAGCAGCCCAGCTGGGGGAGAAGCAAGGCGATCGCTGGAGTTTTGGAATGCACCCCAACACAACTTTGAATGCAAGTGATCAAGGCGCTCTATAGGCACTCATTAACGCCAAATTTTGGCAAAGTTCCATGCTGCTTGAGGCAGAAGTTAGCCATCAACTTCCCCCCTTGAGGAGTAGGTAATTTAGAAGAGTTCGACGAAATGCAGTGCAAAAGCTTGAAATTAGATTTTCTAGCTTTGGTAGCTTTGAGATCCGTTGAGTGAGGTCTACTGAGATTTGGTTGAGATCTGTCTGTAGGGCGAGGAGAGGTTGTCCTTGGCGGACGTACGCTGAGACGTGCTTACACACAGCATAAGCGTCCAATTAATGTGCCAACCCTTAGGAGGATCACCATGTCTCATCACGGCGAACATATGACTGGCACTAGCGACGAGCAGTACGACCTAGTCAGTGTGCTCTACCATGCCTTAGAAGGGGCTGCCACTTGCGAAGTCTACATTCAGGACGCGGAGGAAGCAGGCGACAGCGAGTTGACTCAATTTTTCCAGGAACTACAGGAAGAAGAGAACAGACGAGCAGAACGGGCGAAAGCGCTACTTGCAGCCAGGCTGACTCAATCAACGGCTGCGGCTCGGTAAGCATCTATACCTTTGCACTTAATGAGCCAGGTTGAGGAGTCACAAGACAAGTTAATTCTGGATTTAGTTTATTTCTCTGTCTGCTTGTTTCTCTGTCTACGGACAAGAATTCAAGAATTAGTTTCGGCTATAACCGGTAATGCTTGCGTTTTTCATTGCAGCATTAATGCCCGCAATCAGAGGTACGGAATTCAATCATGGTATCCAATTACGCTCAAAATGGAACTCCCACCTCTTCGAGACGAGTTGCCATTTTAATTGAAAACGGTGTTGAAGATTCAGAGTTTCATGTTCCTTACACAGCTCTGAAAAAAGCTGGAGCCGAAGTCGTCGTCCTCGGTTCCCGGATGAATGAGCAGTACAAAGGCAAGCAAGGCAGAGTGTCGCAGGAACCCGATGGCACTACTACAGAAGCCCGTGCCGCTGACTTTGATGCAGTGATTATTCCGGGTGGCATGGCTCCCGACAAAATGCGGACCAATATGAAGACGGTGCGCTTCGTCCAAGATGCGATCGCCCAAAACAAGTTGGTCGCAGCGGTTTGTCACGGTCCTCAGGTTTTGATTGAGGGAGACTTACTTCAAGGTCGCACTGCCACAGGTTTCCGAGCCATTCGCAAAGATATGCAGAATGCAGGAGCTAACTATGTGGATGAGCCGCTAGTTGTAGATGGCAATCTGCTCACCTCGCGTCGTCCAGGTGACTTGCCGATGTTTACCACTGCGATCTTGACTCGCCTGGGCCTAAGCATTCCTGACACGACTCTGCCGGATGTCAGCGATCGCGATGCAGGTTGGTGGAAGTTGGGCGAAGAGTGGGGTGGCTCTAGTAAACAGGAGATCGTTAGCGCCATTAATACAGCGATCGCCGGAGAACGTTACGGTTTAGAAGCTTTCCAGCAGTATGCCGAGAAGACAGATGACGGTGAATTGCGGTCTGTCTTTCAGCATGTCTGCACGGCTAAGAAACAACATATCCAGAAGCTAGAAGCAAGGTTGCGGCTGTTCGGGGAGCAAGAATCTCTTCAAGCGGTTGCCAGCGGCACTCTAGCTACGCTCAAAGGTTGGTTACAAACACGTACCGATGATATTTCGATCTTGCGGCGAGCCTTGGGCGACTTGCAAACCGGAGTCGTTGATACCTATGCCCTGCGTAATAAGCTGACCGACCCCACCACTACTCTAATTTTTGATGACATGGAGATCGACATTGCCAAGCATGAGCAGCAAGTCGCTGATCTTTACCATGCTCGCATTAGTGTCGGCCCCGTCAGCCCCCCTCAACCTACCTCTGGTGCCGCAGCCAAGATTTGAGGTGGCGGGCTATTGCAGATCACTAGCTCTCTAGGCTGGTCAGGAGATTGAATCATGAAGCGATTTCAAAACCGAACCGAAGCAGGTCAATTTCTAGCATCTTTGCTGACGCAGTATAGCGATCGCGCTGATGTGCTGGTTTTAGGCTTGCCTCGCGGTGGGGTGCCGATCGCCTTTGAAATTGCTGCTGCCCTCCATGTGCCGCTAGACATTTTTCTAGTGCGGAAGCTGGGAGTTCCGGGGCACGAAGAACTGGCGATGGGAGCGATCGCCTCAGGTGATGTGCGGGTGCTGAATCAAGATGTGGTGGAGATGCAACAGATCTCCGATACCGCGCTAGAACAGGTGACGCAGCGCGAACAACAAGAGTTGCAACGCCGCGAGCATTTGTATCGAGGCGATCGCCCTATCCTGCCGATCACAGATCGAATTGTGATTCTGGTAGATGACGGTTTAGCCACAGGAGCCACGATGCGAGCCGCAGTCATGGCAGTGCGGCAACACCAACCCCAAGAAGTTGTGGTGGCGGTTCCGGTCGGAGCGCGGCAAGCCTACGAGCAGATCAGTCCACAAGTAGAGGCGATCATCTGTGCTGTGCTGCCAGAGCGCTTTAACTCGGTCGGAGCCTGGTACGAAGCGTTCCCTCAAACCAGCGATCGCGAGGTCTGTGAGTTGCTGCAACGCGCACAAGAACGGACACAAGATAGTGCTCCGCTCTCGTCTCGGCTAGGTGTTTAGTTAACAAACTCAAATTTGAAACTCTAAAGGAAAAACAAATGGAACAAAGTAGTAATCAGCCAATTGTGCCTAACCAGTCTGGCAGCAGCGAGGCCAGTGATACTGAGCGTTGGGCCTCTCTCATCGGGGGAGGTGCCTTGGTGCTTGCAGGTTTACAACAGCGATCGCTCCGGGGCGTTTTGACCGCAGTCGCAGGTGGAGGATTGCTCTACCAAGGCGTGACTAAGCAAAGCACTGTGCAAAAAGCTCAGGGAGTGCTCCAGCAAGCTCAAGACGCTGTGGGTCTCAACAAAGGCATCAAAGTTGAAAAAACTGTCACCATCAACAAGCCTGCTGAAGAGCTATATCGCTTCTGGCGCAACTTAGAGAACCTCCCCCGGTTCATGAAGCATCTCAAATCTGTTACTGCCTACAACGACACGCGATCGCACTGGATTGCCAGTGCTCCTTTGGGCACCAGCGTCGAGTGGGATGCTGACATCATCCAAGAAGAAGAAAACCGCTTCATTGCTTGGGCTTCTGCCGAGAACGCTGACGTTGATAACTCTGGCTTTGTGCGCTTCCAACCTGCGACTGGTGGTCGGGGCACCGAAGTCAAAGTTGTGATGGAATATAACATTCCGGGCGGTGCCGTCTCCGCTGCGATCGCCAAACTCCTGGGCGAAGAACCCGAACAACAAATTGGCGATGAATTGCGCCGCTTCAAGATGCTGATGGAAGCAGGCGAAATTGCGACCACCGAAGGACAAACGTCCTGTCGTGCATCTCATTAGGCAGGAGTAATCATTCGATGAGAGCAGTTTGCTGGCATGGGGCGAATGATGTCCGCGTGGACACAGTCCCCGATCCCAAGATTCTCAATCCGCGAGACGCGATTATTAAAGTCACAGCCGCCGCCATCTGTGGCTCTGATCTGCACATCTATGACGGCTACATTCCCACCATGCAGCCCGGTGACATTATTGGTCACGAGTTTATGGGTGAAGTAGTCGAGATTGGCAGCAAAGTAAAGAAATTGCAACGGGGCGATCGCGTCGTGGTTTCTTCGATCATTGGCTGCGGTCAATGCTCCTACTGCAACTTGCAACAGTGGTCTCTGTGCGACAACTCCAACCCTGGAGGTTGGCTTCAAGAGCAAGTCACAGGTTACTCTACTGCTGGAATTTTTGGCTACTCTCATGCCTTCGGTGGCTATGCGGGTGCCCATGCCGAATATATTCGCGTTCCTTTCGCCGATCACGGAGCAATCAAAGTTCCTCAAGGCATTCCAGATGAGAAACTACTCTTTCTCTCCGATGCCTTCCCCACCGGATATATGGGCGCAGAAATGTGCGACATCCAACCGGGAGATACCGTCGCGGTTTGGGGGGCAGGTGCTGTAGGTCTCTTCGCCATGCATAGTGCCTACATGCTCGGTGCCGAACGAGTCATCGCGATCGATCGCTTCCCCGAACGACTCCGGATGGCAAGAGAGTTGGTCAAAGCCGAAGTAATCAACTACGAAGAAGTAGACGCAGGCGAAGCCCTCAAGGAAATGACCGGAGGACGCGGCCCCGATAGCTGCATCGACGCGGTGGGTCTAGAAGCCCACGGCATGGGTGTAGAAGGCTTCTACGACAAAGCCAAACAAGCTGTACGACTAGAAACCGATCGCCCCAACGTGCTGCGACAAATGATGGTTGCCTGTCGCAAAGGCGGCACCCTCTCCATCATGGGAGTCTACTCTGGCTTCGTAGACAAAATGCCCTTTGGCGCTGCCTTCAACAAGAGTCTCACCTTCAAAATGGGGCAAATGCACGGCCAGCGCTACATCCCCATGTTGCTAGAACATGTCCTCAACGGCGGCATCGACCCCTCCGCTGTCCTCACCCACACCCTACCGCTAGAAGAAGCCAAACGTGGCTTCGAAATGTTCAAAAACAAACAAGACAACTGCATGCGGGTCATGTTCAAGCCATGACCTAACCCCCCGCCCCCTTCCCTAGTAGGGAAGGAGGAGTCAGAGAGTGAGGGGAGAGAAGTGAGAAGCCAATGGCCAACTACTCACCCAACCCAAGGCTCGAAACACTTACACCCAAACTTGTTTGGAGGGGGCCTGGGGGACGCAACCGTCCCTCAGCGGGGGTTTGGAGGCGAGTGCCCCCAAGGTTCGGTTCTTCAATGCTTATATCAAAACCTAACTTGAAAGTAGTACAGGAGCAAAACTAGATGAAAGCACTTTGCTGGCATGGAGCCAACGACGTTCGGATCGGCAACGTCCCCGATCCCACCATCCTCAATCCCCGCGACGCCATCATCAAAATCACCTCTACCGCCATCTGCGGCTCCGATCTACATATCCTTGACGGCTATATCCCCACCATGAAAGAGGGAGATATCCTCGGGCATGAATTCATGGGAGAAGTGGTTGAACTTGGTAGTGCCGTCAAGAACGTGAAAATCGGCGATCGCGTTGTCGTTCCCTTCACCATCTCCTGCGGCGGCTGCTTCTTCTGTCAGCGGGATTTGTGGTCTTTGTGCGACAACTCCAACCCCAACGGCTGGATGGCAGAAGCAGCAATGGGGCACTCTCCCTCTGGATTATTTGGTTACTCCCACATGTTCGGCGGCTATGCGGGCGGTCAAGCCGAATATGCCCGTGTTCCCTTTGCCGATGTGGGTCTGTTCAAAGTGCCTGACGGGCTCAGTGACGATCAAGTCTTGTTCCTGACGGACATTTTCCCTACAGGTTACATGGCGGCAGAAAACTGCAACATTGAGCCAGGAGATACCGTAGCAGTTTGGGGCTGTGGTCCTGTCGGCCAGTTTGCCATCAAGAGTGCTTTCATGCTGGGTGCCGAACGGGTGATCGCGATCGATCGCATTCCCGAACGCTTACAGATGGCGAAAGAGCAATGTGGGGCCGAAATCATCAATTACGAAGAGATTGATGCGGGAGACGCTGTCAAAGAGATGACAGGCGGGCGCGGTCCCGATAGCTGTATTGATGCCGTAGGTATGGAAGCACATGGCACAGGCCCAATGGCGATGTACGACCAGGTCAAGCAAGCAGTACGCCTAGAAACCGATCGCCCCACTGCGCTGCGTCAAGTGATTCTCTCTTGCCGGAAAGGTGGCCATGTCTCCTTGGCAGGTGTGTATGGTGGTTTCCTAGATAAAGTGCCTTTTGGGGCTGCTTTCAACAAAGGCTTGACCTTCAAAATGGGCCAAACTCACATGCACCGCTACATTAAACCCCTGATGGAAGCGGTACAACAAGGCAAGATTGACCCCTCCTTTGTCATTACCCATAAACTGCCTCTAGACCAAGCTCCTCATGGTTACGAGATCTTTAGAGATAAAAAAGAGAACTGCATCAAAGTTGTCCTCAAGCCGTAGGCCGTAGTCATGGAGATTGACCCTGCTCCTCAATTTGAAAAGACAGCTTTAATCAACCAGTTGCTCTCAGAGCTGTATAACTTGGTTGAAATTCTAGAAGCTGAGCATATCAAGCCTGACTCCCTGCAACTCCACTCGCCTAGTCAGGCTGATGGGCTGGAGCCTGCCCCATTGCGATCGCCAATTGTTTAACTTGTCGTTATAGGTCGAAAAATCATGAGCGATACCACAGTCATCAAAGTTCAATCTGCCCAATCTCCTCATGGTGAGTTGGGGCAGAAGTACCTGGCTGGAGGGGTGACCCTTGCCATGCGGATGTGGGAAAACGAGCAACCGGGCGAATCCAAGCCTGAAACCCGCCGTGAATACGAAACTGTCGGTTATGTGATCCAAGGTCGTGCTGAGTTGCACCTAGAAGGCCAAATGGTGCTTCTAGAAACGGGTGATTCTTGGGTGGTGCCGAAAGGAGCCTCGCATACTTACAAGGTGTTAGAGCCATTTACAGCAGTTGAGGCAACTTCACCTCCCGCCTTTGCTCACAGACGCGACGAGCAATAGCTTACTCAGTGAGGGAAGCGATCGCAGATTTCTTACCCGCAGGCTTTTCAGTTGCAGACTGATCAGCGATCGATTTGTGCACAGTGGGGATCTCAATTAAAAAGTGAGTACCTTGGCTAGGGGTGGAAAGACAGCGCAATTGACCGTGATGTTTTTCCACCACAATTTGATAGCTAATCGCCAAGCCCAAGCCAGTTCCTTCCCCTACCTTCTTGGTCGTGAAGAAGGGATTAAACAATTGGTGCTTGACGGTTTCGCTCATACCAGGGCCGTTGTCACCAATGTCTATCAGCACCGTTTCTTTGTTGGTAGTGGTGCGAATCGTGATGCTGGGTATCGTTGCGGGATTAGCTAGCGATCGCTGCTCATGATCTTCCTCTAGAGCATCAATAGCATTGCAGAGGATATTCATAAACACTTGGTTGAGTTGTCCGGCGTAGCACTCCACCAGTGGCAGGTCACCATATTTTTTCACCACGGCAATTTCTGGCCGATGGGGCTGCACCTTTAAACGATTCTGTAAAATCAGCAGCGTGCTGTCGATGCCTTCATGAATATCCACAGGCTTCATTTCGGCTTCGTCAAGGCGGGAGAAGTTGCGGAGGGATAGAACAATTTGGCGAATGCGTTCGGCCCCAACTTTCATGGAGGCCAAGAGTTTCGGCAGATCCTCGACCAAGAAAGGCAACTCGATCGCTTCAATCTGAGCTTCAACCGCAGGGATTTTCTCGGTGGTATGTTGCTGATAAAGTTGCACCAGATCGAGCAGATCTTCGGCATAGCGGTTGATATAGGTGAGGTTGCCGTAGATGAAATTTACTGGGTTATTGATCTCATGCGCCACCCCAGCCACAAGTTGCCCTAAACCAGACATCTTCTCCGTTTGAATCAGTTGGGCTTGAGTACTTTGGAGATCTTGCAGCGCTTGCTGGAGCTGTAGGGCTTGCTCTTTGAGTTGCGTTTCTGAATCACGCAGAGCCGATTCTACTTCCCGCCGCTCGGTAATTTCGTCCTCTAGTTGAGTGATCACCTGGCTCAACTCGGTGGTGCGCTCTAGCACCCGCTGTTCTAGTTCTTCGTTGTTGCGTCGCAATTTCTCACGGGCTTGCTCTAGGCTTTGTTCTCGGCTGTATACTTGCTCGGCCATTGAGTTAAACAAGCGCCCCAAATGCCCCAACTCATCTCGGCGTGACTCATCTAGCTGCATATTAAAATCACCTGCAGCCACTAGTTCTGTAGCCTGCATGAAGCTAGTTAAGGGTTTGGCAATCTGTTGGCGCAAGACAAAAAACAGCACCAAAATTTCTAGCAACAAAGACAAGAAGCCCAAGAGCAAGATGATGCGAGCCGTTTGGAAAGCGGGTTGCGCCAAGATCGACTTAGGATAGACCGTAACGAAATACCAATCTGGTCCTTTGATTTTGGCGACAGCTAGATATTCGTCATGCTGCGCGTTGTCAATAATCACCTGACCCGATCGCAGGGTCTGAATTTTCTGAAAGATTTGCTCTAGATGGCGATCGCCCGACTGCTGAATGTCAAACTCGCCTTTCTTGGCTTGAATCTCCGCTGTACGCTGCGGGTGGGCAATTAAGCGACCATCGGAGCGCACAATCATGTTGTAAGCCCCAGGCAAGCGATCGTGGATGGTGCGGTTGAGTAGCTCATCTAAGGTGATGTCTTGGCCCAAAGTGACAATGGGGTTGCCGTTGCGGCTGACAGGGGTGGCACAAGTCACCAACCAAGTTTTACCTACAATGTCGTAGTACAAGCCTGTCCAGACTGTTTCTTGCGCTGGGTTATGTTTTAGGTCAGCCGCCCAGTAATACTCCTGGTCAGGCATGGATAAGTCTGAGGTAGCATCAGCGGCCCAAGTTGGCACTTGGGGCCAGTAGAGCACCATAATGTTCTCTGGCAATGTGAAATAGGTGTTTTGCAGCTGATGATGCCACGCCGCACCATACATATTCGCCAGTTGATAGAAGGTGAGGACTCGCTGCCGAATATCTGCATTGAGCTGCACTCGCTGGTCGATGTATACGCCTGCTTCACGAGTGCCATCAAAGATTTCTGGGCGATTGCGAATAGCTCCATCAGGCGATCGCGCAAACAAGCGATCGAATTCAGTTTTGGGATCTTGATCCCCTAATTCCTCTAAGCGCCGGAGCAACTCAGTTTTCAAGACTGCTTGGTTCGTTTCTGCCAACGCAAAGATCGTATTTTCTCGCTCCACCCGCTCTTCTACATACTTTTCCAGTTGCCCCAGTGTTTGGGACTTGAAGCTAGAAATCATGTGGAAATAGCTGATCGTAGTTGACACCACAATCACACCCGCAATCCTTACTGCCAGCTTGATCAGCGTGCGACGAGTCAGAGAACCCGTAGTCCCAGGCAATAAAACTTTTGCTGGAGGTTGAGCTTCGAGTTCTGAGTTGTCCTCCTCCGGGCGTCCTCGCCAGCGCTGAGTCAAGATGTTAGGTAGTAGTGGCTTCATGTAAGGAGGCTCTTGAGTAGATTGCTACAGGGCAAATGAATCAACTGACATGAAAGCTGCTTAAAGAACGGGTTAATTGTATAGTCTGCTGCCCCTATGAAAATTAGGGTGATCAGGCTCACGGTTGAACAATTGTATAAAATGTTTCTTTCTTAGATTAGCTAGTTATTCTCTTTGAAAAACTTATAGCTTTTTCCCCTAGAAAACGGGAGGCGATCCGGACATTTTCAAAGTTTTTTATTATTTAGGGAGCTAATATTGGCCAAAGTTATGCGGATTATTGATGTGTCTATTATTACAAATAATGCTTCAGGTAAATTGCTTAGATTGATGCCGCCAAATGGCTTAATCTAGATGAGCTAAAGGCAGCCTCTGACCAAGCTCGTCTTATTAAGGGAAATCAGGAAGTGTGGCAATGCTTACTGTCGTTTTTTAACAAACCTATTAGTTATTTATAACAGTGTAAAGATTTAAATTGATTTTCCTTTAAGTAAGAGAGAATACATTTTTGTTGATAGAGCATTAAGGAAGATGAAGTAGCTCCTCCCTCGAAGTTTTATGTTGCCTTTGGTGTTGTCTCACGAACTGGTCCACCCCTTTAAGTTTTTGTATGACCATGAGATTCGCGAAGGGATGTGTTCTGGCAAAGAGCTGTACTGCCTCTGGAGAAGGTTTCCTGCTGATAGCAGACAAGAAGCGTTTGCCCTAGCAATGGACTTGGCCGAGCAAGACAGTCAAGTATGTATTACCTGTATGAGAGTGGAGTACAAGATCTGGGTCAGCTTGAGAACCTTACCTTCAGATTTTGCTGCTGCTCGACCCATATCAGCAGTTGCTTGAACTGTGAGTTGTGATTGCTGCTCGAATAACTGGGTTGAGAGTGGTGGTACCTCAAGCGTGCATGAGGGATCTTTCTAACCCTCATGGCAAGTCATCTCTGCGGAACCATAGCCGGATGGCACAATAGCTGAGATACTTTTACCCGTACACTGAGCAAATTGGTCTGTACTGAGTTTTAACCTTGGGCATAGAACTACGCAGCTACGTTTATCTGGACAATATTCAACCGCAGCATGCGGCATTTTTGGGAACCGTGGTGCCTGGTTTTTTGCCACTCCCAGGTGATACTTCGCTCTGGGTTGAAATTTCCCCCGGCATTGAAATCAACCGGATCACAGATGTTGCCCTCAAAGCCACCTCGGTGCGACCAGGCTTGCAAATCGTTGAGCGTCTGTACGGCCTGCTAGAAGTGCATTCCCGTAACCAAGGGGATACCCGGACTGCTGGGATGGCAATTCTGGAAGCATTGGGAGCGAAAGAGCGCGATCGCCTGAAGCCCCGGGTGGTTTCTAGCCAAATTATCCGCAACATTGATGCGCACCAAACTCAGTTAATCAACCGCTTTCGGCGTGGCAATCTGATTTTGGCAGGCCAAACCCTTTATGTTTTGGAAGTTGAACCTGCGGGATATGCGGCTCTGGCTGCGAATGAAGCTGAAAAGGCAGCCGGGATTAGACTGCTAGAGGTGCAAGCCTTTGGTAGCTTTGGGCGGCTGTATTTAGGCGGAGACGAGCAAGACATTCTCGCTGGCTCCAGTGCCGCTCTCGCAGCCATTGAAAGCGTGACTGGGCGTGAAAACCCCACTGATCGAGGCAAGGAATAAAGGAAGCACTCAATGGCAAATCCAGAACATTTGGCGCTATTGAAAATGGGTGCTGTGCGATGGCTGGAGTGGAGAACTCACAATGGTGCTGTAGAACCAGATTTGAGCGAAGCAGACCTGAGCGGCATTAATCTCCGAGGCGCAGATTTGCAAGGAGTCAATCTCAAGCGGGTAGACCTCAGCCATACGAAGTTGATTGCTGCCAATCTCAGCAACGCCATTCTCAACAACGCTAATCTTCAAGCGGCTGACTTGGTAGAAGTTTATTTGTGCAACGCCGAGTTGGTTGACGCTAGCCTGATGCAGGCAGATTTGCGCGATGCCAACCTCAGCGGAGCCAACTTGATCGGCACGGATTTGCGGGGCACCAATTTTAAGCGGGCTGACCTGAGTGGAGCTAACTTGATTGGCACCGATTTACGCGAAGCCAATCTCCGAGGCGCAGACCTCAGTGAAGCTCGTTTGAGCCGCGCCAACTTGAGCGAAGCCAACCTGATGGCGGTTAATCTAAGTCAAGCAGACCTTAGCAATGCCACTCTCTATAACGCGGAGCTGCTTACTGCTCATCTTTACCAAGCTAACCTCACCAAGGCCAACTTAATCCAGGCGCATCTGGGGCGGGCGTATGCTTCTAGAGCTAACTTGAGCGAAGCGGATTTATCTAAAGCCGATTGCAGTTGGGCCAATCTTAGCAAGGCCAATTTGCAAGGGGCTAATCTCAGTTACGCCTATCTGCGGGGCGTTAACTTGAGTGGGGCTAATCTGCAAGGAGCCAATTTGCAAGGAGCTGAGCTGGGCTGGGCCAACCTGCACAAAGCCAATTTGCAAGGAGCCACCCTCCCTGATGGTTCTATCCATCGTTAAGTAGGGGTAGGGGCGAACGGCTGTTGGCCCTACAGGTGGAACACAAAAGTTTTAATTCACAATCATGATTTGGCGATCGCCCGGCGTTGGAGTTTTAGTTCCACGCGATCGCCGGGTTTTGGCTCTAATAGTTGGGTTGAGAGTTTGCTAGCCGCTAGTTGAGTGCGTAGTGTATCCGTGCTACCCATTGTTTGAATAATCGCCATCAGCACTCCCTCAAACGTGACATCTCCTCCAGCGGCGGTCGGTAGCATCACTTGAGGTTGCACCATCTCCGCCAGTTCCAAAGCGCTGTTTTTCCCTTGAATGATTGGTCCTAATACAGGCACTTTCATATCAATGACTGGGGTGATCACTACATCCACAGGTGCCATCTCTTTCAGAACGGGGGCATGATAGCCGTGAGGCTCGTAATAAAGAGTGAGTTCAGAGGCAAGTTCTTTCAAGAAATAGGCGTTTTCAGTGACGAAGGGACCAATTGGTGATCCGGGTAGGGCTTGAATAGTGACTTGATTGTCTAGATTAAAGCTTTCTCCATGTGCCAGAGTCGTTACTTGGTGGTAGCCCAACTCGCGCACCACTTTAGCAGCGCTGGGGGAAGCAACAACCGGAATCGAGCGATCGAGTTGTTTAAGTGTAGGCGGATGCGTATGGTCTTCTAACCCTTGAGACAGCAAAATCAAGTCGATGCGATCGGGAATTGGCCGCTCTTGGGGACGGCTGCCCTTAAACAGCCAGTTGATGTTACCGAAAACTAGCGGCCCGACTAACCAGGGGTCTAGCAGAATCCGCTTGCCTCCCATTTCAATCAGCCAAGAGTTGCTGTCTAGCCAGGTCAGGTACATATTTGCTCGCGTCTCGCTTCCTGCTTTTATTTTACGCAGTTGTTACTGTTTACTCACACCGTGGCGATCGCAGTACTACCAATCGCTTGCTAGCATTGCCTCTGAAGCTTTTCTGTATTTTGAATCACTAAAAGTTTTTCTAGTCAGTTGCCCCCTATGAGGGGTTCAGATCCAGGCAATCCCTGCGATTTTGGTTTGTATGTAGATTGATCTCAGTTTTGCCCTGTTGTTGAATCACCATGAGTTCTCCCGGACGCTTTGAAGAATTGATTGAAGCACGCGCCAAGACGCTTGATGATATCCGAGTCACCATTGAGCGCATTCACTACTTAATTGGTCTAATCGCAAAACAGATCGAATTAGAGCAGCAGTGGTCGAACGCTAATCCTGACTCCGGGCCCACAAAGAGCGAGGAGGTAAGTTTATCAGTTATCGAAGATTGGCGGCTTAGGTAGAAGCGATCGCTCAACTGATTCAAGCTTGTTCAACTTCAGCAGAGCTGGATGATATGGGGCTATGGCTCTATCAAGAGCTAAAAAATTTAAATATGACGAGTGGAACCGTCAGTACTTGCGCGAAACTTGGTCGCAACGGCGAGCTGCACTCCTGACTGCGGCGCAACCAATCCGTCAGCCCCTCCTATTGGGGAGTCTAACGGCGTAAATCTGGTTAATCCGCGATCGCCCAACGCAAATAGGGTTGTCCCTTCACCACATTCTGATAGGTGATTTCGCTCAGAGGTCTCCCCTTTAAAACATCTAGATCGAAGCGGAAGTAGGCGTTGCCAAATTGCAACCAAATATTGTACTCAGGCGCATTGGGAGCGACGACCCAGCCGACACAAGAAGCGTAGGTTTTCTGCAAAGGCGCACCATAGATCACCACGCGATCGCGCACATCCATAAACTTGGCAGGCGCTGAGGCGATCGCCGACATATTCATGATCACGGTGTTTTCGGCTCCGCCTTCGTAGTAGCGCGAGGCAGTCCAGAGACGAATAGTAGAAGGACAATTCCCGGAAGACCGATGCACTGGCAACGTAGTGTTGGGTGGCCCGGAGAGAATTTCTGGCACCTTGACTGGAGTCGTTCGGACGGCAGCGGATTGGGTGGTAGATGGGCTATTGGGTTGAGCGATCGCAGGGGCATCAGTGGTTAGGAGCGCTGACAGCAGCCCCACAGCGGTTGAAGTTGTGGTTAAAGCTGACCAAAAGTTTGTCATACAGAAAAGTTGGGGGTGAGGAGCTGTGCATGGCTCCAAGAGCTTCACCCCCCATTTCTTAAGCTGTAGGCCAGTCTTTGATTTGTCTTACTTGTAGTTTAGGCCGCTGTGAGTTCGGCGTAACCTTGCAGGTTCTCCGGTTCAAACTGACGCAGCACATGAGTTGCTTGGTGAGTCAGTTCTTCCGACCCTTGCACCACCACTAAGTATTTCCCCGCATTGAGGCGATTGCGGTAGGGCAACGCATCTCCACTGCCCACAGATAAACCCACGCCCCCACCAACCAAGAAAGCCCCCAAAGCCGCAGAAGCAGCTCCCAGAAGCCCGCCAATAATATGGTTGCCAACGGCAGCGATCGGCAAGATAGCAATTCCGGTTAGATAGTTGAAGGCGTAACCCGCCACAAAGCCAAAAGGAATTAACCAGACAGCTAAGCTTGTTGCACCTTTTTTTGCTTGGCTGTTGGGGTCAATCAAGCCGTATTCATCTGCACTTTTGTAACCCCTACCCAGAATATCTACCTGACTAAGAGGTAGACCTGATTTTTCTAAGGCTGTGTAAGCCGCCTCTGCCTGGTTCCGATCGGGTAAAACCGCCACTAGATAATTCATACAATGTCTCACTTTCCCGCGCATCCTTTACCTTGAATGGTAAGTAGGTGAGTGAGATCAGCTTCAGTCTGCGGGGAGAAATAGTCGTGGCTTCGCTAATGATTGGGTGTGACGGTGACAACTTGCGTATCTGGAGCGATCGCTACCTGAGCTAAACCAAATTGCTCAATCACCCAAGCGTTGGTCGTGAGGTGCAAGCTCACCTCTGCGACTCGGTATTGGCTCAGCTCCGTAGCGAGAGCAGCAGGCAACAACAACTGATCCGCCAAATGCACATCTATCGGCGCATCTGTAGCCTGAAATGCCAGGAACTCCTGTACGGCCATTTCTGCGACTTTTTCCGCCGCTAAACCGACTTTGCCGATGGCACTAAACCCAGCCCGAATATGTTGGTATTCTGCGGTGAGAAACATCCCTGCCCCAGGTGCAATCCCTTTTGCCCGCAGGGGTTGCACATCGGATTGCAGTTGCGCTTGCTGTAACAGGTTATAAGCTCGGCTCGCCATCCGCTGAGGGATATGGGCAGGCAACTCTGTCACCACAGCCAATCCTTGCACCTGCTTCAGCTTGCCCCGCTCTAGCACTTCAATGCCTTGCAACGGTGTTTGGCTCCCTGTAATCTCTAGAGCGACCTCGCCGTTTCCCTGGGGATACCAACCCCAAGCTTGCAGTTGCATTTGTGCCTGTACCCCCATCTGCTGCACCGTCGGCAGATACACCTGTTCGATGTAGGTAATGGGTGGACTCCAAGCCACATGAGTCCCACCCCGGAGCATGACATGAGAATCACCTGGACTGAGGGCTAAAGGCAGCAGAATCGTTTGCAAAATCAGCGCGATCGCTCCAGCCGAGCCTGCCCCTGTCGTTTCTGCCACATCAAATTTGTATTGTCCTGGTTGCGGCGACGCCGTGGGCCGAAATTCTAGGGTAGTGGAGCCGACCGCATCTCCTACTAGCTCCGCTCGACATATCTCGGCAGCAGCTCGGACAGCCGTGAGGTGCTGAATCGCTAATCCTGGTTTCTTGCGTCCTGCTCGGATGCGATCGATCCGAATCGGTTGCCCTGTGATTGCTGCCAAACTCAAGCTGGTGCGGAGAATCTGGCCGCCCCCTTCACCATAGGAACCATCAATTTGCAACATAGCCCTACCCAACAGTTGCTTTTTTCTCTCTCAGGTTTACCGCACTATGCTTGTCGCCCACTCTCCCCTTTGACTACTGCTGCGGTAATCAGGTGAGCAATTCGCAGCGCTTCTGGCACATGACCGCGATCGCTCAGACGAGGGAGAGCTTGAGCAATCAATTCTGGCGGTGCTCCGCAGACTTGAAAGTAAAAAGGCGATCGCGCATAAATACAACCCGCTTTTTGCATCATTTCCAAGCGGCGATCTGCTTCTGGTAAGCGCTGCATTGCGTGTTTGACTGCCAGCAAGTCAGGCTGCCGTCGCATCACGGCCACACAAGGTTTGCCGAGTCGTTCTGCCAGCACAGGGAGATCAATCACGTTGAAGCCGCCCAAGGAGATGCCATCGAGCAACACCAAATGCAGTTGTGGCAAAAACTTTCGTCCGATCAGCAACCGACAAAGCTCCTCGGTGGCATCCCAGCCATCCGGTTGAATCTCACCCCAAACCATGCCTTCAAACCGAGTTCCCGCACAAACGACTCCCGCGACTGGCACCGGAGCAGGCGATCGCCGCACAAAAGGCGCATCATCAAACCCAATCACCCGAATCGTCCGATTATTTCGCAGCAAGCCTTCTAAATCCATGCAGTCCCGCTACAATCCCAAGTCTCAATCTTCTCATCTCCAAGACTGATGAAGTGATTTTAAGCCTATGCGACTATGCAAGAAATTTGCTCAAAAGGGAAACCGCAGTGGCGCTTAAAGGTGTAATTCTGGATGTAGATGGAACACTAGTGTTGAGCAACGATGCTCATGCTCAAGCCTGGGTGGAAGCCTTTGCTGCTTTTGGCTATGAAGTTCCTTTCGAGAACGTGCGGCCCTTAATTGGTATGGGTGGTGATCAGATCATTCCACAAATGGTGTCAGATCTAAATAACAAAGAAGGGGTAGGAAAAGAAATTAGCACTCGTCGTAAAGAGCTGATTCTCAACAAATTTGGCAATGAATTAGATTCCGCCAATGGTAGCCGAGACCTGGTTTTGAAGATGCAGGAACAAGGCTTACACCTGATTATTGCGACTTCCGCTACTAAGGAAGAACTGAAAATTCTACTAAAAGTCGCTCAAGTAGATGATCTGCTCCATGAAGCCACTGCCTCTGGGGATGCCGAACATTCCAAACCTGCGCCAGATATTGTGGAAGCGGCTCTAGCTAAAAGCCAAATGACCCCCGAAGAAGTCGTGATGATAGGCGATACGCCTTATGACATTGAGGCCGCAGGCAAAGCGGGAGTTGGAGTGATTGCAGTGCGTTCTGGTGGCTTCCCAGATGAGCAACTGGCGGATGCGATCGCCATCTACAACGATCCAGCAGATCTCCTAGCTCACTATGACAATTCTCCTTTAGCTCAGGCAGCATAGCCAGAGTAGTTTGAGGCAGCGGGCAATGGTGGAGCAATGGAGCAAGCCATAAAGTCAGGGACGCAAGTAGGAGTGATTGCGGATACTCACGGGCTTTTGCGTCCTGAAGCGATCGCTGCCTTAAGGGGTTCTGATCTGATTCTGCACGCAGGAGACATTGGCAAGCCAGAGGTATTGGCAGGATTGCAAGCCATTCCTACTCCTGCGTCAGGGCAATCTCCCATGCCTGTCATTGCTATCCGAGGCAACAATGACAAAGCTAGTTGGGCGGAGGCGATTCCAGAGCAGGAGAGCATCAAAATTGCAGACATCTCCATCCACATGCTGCATATCCTCCAAGAGCTCAAGTTTGCTCCCCAAGCGGCTGGATTTCAAGTTGTGATTAGCGGACATTCCCACAAACCGTTGATAGAAGAACGGGGAGGTGTCTTGTATGTGAATCCAGGGAGCGCAGGGCCGAAGCGCTTTAAGTTGCCGATGTCAGTGGCCCGCCTATCCATCACAGGGGCGAAGGTACAAGCAGAAATCGTCCCATTGGCTGTGTAAGTGGCTTTTTCAAGCATCCGGGCGATCGCCTGTTTAGGCTGGTATCAAGGGCGATCGCTGATTGGGTTCTCACTCAACCGAATAAATTGCTAAAGAAAGCAGGGTTGCTGCGGCATAGCCAGTTTAATAAGGACAGGATGATCTGGAGGTTCACTTCATGGCAACTCCTGTGCATAACACCGCTAGCAATAGTTTTTGGCCGAGCCTGCCAGTGACGGCATGGCAAGATACCTATGCAACTCTGCATCTGTGGACTCAAATTGTCGGCAAGATTCGGCTCGCCCTGGCCCCTAAGCTGAATCATTGGTGGCATTCCACGCTGTATGTCACGCCCAGAGGCTTGACGACCTCTGCTATTCCTTACCAAACCCGTCTCTTTCAGATTGATTTTGACTTCCTCGATCACAACTTACGCATTGAAACGAGTGATCGCGCTACCAGAAATATCCCTCTCGTTTCTCGTTCTGTAGCAGATTTTCACCAAGAGATCATTGGCACCTTGCGTGAACTGGGGATTGCAGTCCAAATATGGACTATGCCGCAAGAAATCGCTGATCCCATCCGCTTTGAGCAAGACCATCAACATGCTACCTATGATCCAGAGTATGCTCAGCGACTTTGGCAGATTCTGGTGCAAACACACCGGGTCATGACTGTATTTCGCTCCCGCTTTATTGGTAAAGCGAGTCCGGTACATTTCTTTTGGGGCAGCTTTGACCTAGCAGTAACCCGCTTCTCGGGTCGTCTTGCCCCAGAACATCCTGGTGGCGTTCCCCACATGGCCGATTGGGTAACCAGAGAAGCTTACTCGCATGAAGTGAGCAGTTGTGGCTTCTGGCCCGGAGGCGGCACCGTGGCGGAGCCGATCTTCTACGCTTACGCCTATCCTGGTCCTGAAGGGTTTCGAGATTATGTGATTCAACCTGCGGAAGCCTTCTACAGCCCCGATCTCCAAGAATTTGTTTTGCCCTACGCAGCTCTACAACAGGCAACCGATCCAGATGCCATGCTCCTTGCCTTCTTTCAAACCACTTATGAAGCTGCTGCCGACTTAGCTCATTGGGATCGAGCTGCGTTAGAGCCTACCAACCAGTAACAGCAAGATGCGCTCAATTCAACTATTCATTGCTACCAGTCTAGATGGATATATTGCCAGAACATCAGGAGACGTGGATTGGCTATTTACAGACCAAGACTACGGCTACACTGAGTTTTTTGAACAAGTCGATACAGTTTTGATGGGGCGTAAAACCTATGAGCAAGTTTTGGGCTTTGGCGAGTATCCCTATCACGGCAAAAAAGGATATGTTTTCTCCAAAACACAACAACAGCAACAAGATGAAAATGTAGAGTTTGTCAGCGCTGACTGGGTTAACTTCCTGAACCAGTTACGTCACGCTCAAGGGCAAAATATCTGGCTAGTAGGCGGCTCTGAACTCATTCGTTTTTGTCTCCAACATGGTTTTGTGGATGAACTGATTCTCTCAATTCACCCCATTATTCTGGGTGATGGCATTCCTCTGATTGCTCATGACCCCACTCTTGAGACATTGCTGAAGTTGCAACATACCAAAAACTATGAAACAGGGCTGCTCCAAGTTACTTACGCAATTCAGAAGCAGGTAGAAAAATAGCTGCTCAAGCTTGCGATCGCCACAGGCCAGACCCTACCCATTCTGTTAGAGCTAATTTTGCTGGGGGAATACTAAAGATTAGGTAGAGTTTACTTAACTGTCACGATGGCCATCTCTAATCAGACCCGTAGGATTCTGTGGAAACGATCGGGCGATCGCTGTGCTGTTTGTCAGCGTCGATTGGTCGTGCACGCCACTGAATCATACTTAGAGTCGGCAATTGGGAATGAATGTCATATTGTGGCACCCAAACCCAATGGCCCCCGTGGTAATTTCCCGCTGACTGTGGAAGAGCTAGATGACTACTCCAATCTCATTTTGCTCTGTCAAATTCATCATCAACTGGTTGATGCTCAGCCCCACACATATCCTGTAGATAAGTTAAGGGAGATCAAGCGCAGACATGAAGCGTGGATCAGAGATGCATTTAACCTAGAGCTGCCAGCATCAGAACCAATTCAATCTCCTTTGCTACTCTACAGAATGGAGACTGGCCTTCAACTCATATCTCTATTGCGTGGTAGCCATGCTTCCCGGTTTCATCATGACCATCTAGATAGCGATAGAACCGAACTGGCAAACGAGTTTTTGCAAAACTTTCAGGAGCGTCTTGATAGCTGGGATGCGATCGCCAGTCAAGATAGAATCACTGCTCAACTGACGCTAAACCGTTCTATCTGCAACCTAGAGGCGAATGGCTTGTTGGTTTATGCGGCCCGGCAGCAGGAGCGACACCAAGTAGAAAATTTAGTCATAGATGACTGGCAAGTTGGTTACTTATTGGTCGTCAACCAAGTCAACCCCATTACTGCCAATCGGAGTGAAGCTCTAGAACGGCTGATGGGATTCAAGCTGGCAACAGATCGTGAGTTTGCCAGTTATATCCTGATTCAGCTACAACATGAACAAATTCGATAAACAACGAATCAGTACCGCATCATCCGGGCTAAGCCTAAACTGACTCCTGTTTCTCGACTTGGTTCGTCTTGTACCAAGAACCAAACTCCTGTTTCAGGCTACAGAGGCAGGAGTTAGATAAAGATTGGCGTGGCTTTTCCTGCCTGTCAGTAAATAGGCTGTGATGGCTCCTTTCCCCTTGACCTCAATTGAACCTCTAGGCTCGAAGCTGTAGTCATCTCGGAGGCATTCGTAAGTAGCCGCAGTAACTTGAATTTCTCCTGGTAACCCATGAGATTCCATGCGGCTGGCAACGTTGACCGTATCGCCCCAAAGGTCGTAGATAAACTTCTTGGTGCCAATCACGCCAGCTACCACTGGACCTGTGTTAATGCCAATTCGGAGGCTGCAATTCTGGTGATAGCGGCTATTGAATTTGTGAATCTCTTCACGCATGGCTAGAGCCATTTCGGCGATCGCTTGGGGATGGTCAGGTCGTAGCGTGGGTAAGCCTCCCACCACCATATAGGCATCTCCGATCGTCTTGATTTTTTCTAAGTCATATTGTTCGCTCAGGCGATCGAAGGCGGAAAAGATCTCATTCAACATCGCCACGAGTGCTTCCGGAGGCACTTGTTCGGCCAATTGGGTAAAGTTGACCAGATCCGCAAACAAAATTGTGGCCGAGGCAAAACCATCCGCAATATTGCTCTGACCGTCTTTGAGCTTTTGGGCAATGGGGGGTGGCAAAATATTCAGCAACAAGCGTTCTGATTTTCCTTGCTCGATCGCTAATTCCTGATTTGCGGACTGAAGTTGAGCCGTACGCTCAATCACGCGCAACTCCAGCTCCTTAGAAGTTTGACGTAAGCGACCAATCACCAATGCAATTCCTGATAGCGCTAGGAGCGACAGAGTGGTGAGCATGAGGAAGGTGCCACGTAATCCAGCATTGGTTTGAGCCATAAACGTATCGAGCGGTCGAGTAATCTCCAGCGCACCTCGCACATCTCCGACTCGCCAATCTCGTTTCGGGCTATTGGGGTCATTATTATGGCAACTGACGCAACTAGCCTGCATGATGTCTGCTTGGGCATAGCGCAGAGCCGGACGGCCTTGAAAAGTTTCGATTCTATAGAAGGGTTGCTCAGGATGCTGGGTCAGATAACGCAGAGCTTCACGCTCAAACTCATCTTTAGGGCCACCTTCAGCTTTTCGGCTAGGAAACGGGTAGTCACTATACAGCCGTACCGACATGCCAGGATTTTTGTCGCTCAGGTGATGACTCAGCTCGATCAAATAGGTGGCTGGGACTGGGATTGCACCTGGGGTATTTGTGTAGTCATACGTCACTGTAATTCCGGGAACACCTGCGACTCGTCTGACCGCCTCGGAACTGTAGAGGGTGCGAGCTTCTTCAATGGCTTGAGCATACAAAGCAGCGCTCTGAAGTGCCTGAGACTTAATCAAGCTAGATGAGAGCCGCGACATATTCCACAAAGCCCCCGACACCCCAGCAATGAATAGGAGAGTCAGAATCAAAACGGTTTTTCTATTCAGGAGTTGCAATAGAAATTGAATGCCGTTTGAGAAAAATTGACGGGTGGAACGCTCAAACGAGTTAGCGGCTTCTCGATGCATTACTCCTTTCCTGGTTGCTTGCGGTGTTGTCTCTCCATAACCAGTATCTACACCCATTCCGGAGTAATTACTTAGGCTCTGTATACTTTTCGTGCCAGAACCTAGTTTAACCGGAGAGCCACCCAGCAAAAAATTAGTTCATCATGACTTTATGGATTAGGTGCATATCAACTGCGATCGCTCACATAACCTGTCGTTCTAGCACCGCTAAATATCTAAAATCACCAGTGCTGTCCAACCTTCTGGTGTTTGTTCTAGCTTAAATCGATGTAATGTCACTGCTTTCACATCGACTCGCTGCTGGTGGCGTTCTGGATCAAGCTCTTCTCCCTTTGCCATTGCCGTTAGGTAGTAAAGCGTATCCTTTTGCTCAATTTGTACCTGTTGAGGGCGCAGGAGGAGTTGTTCGCTGTCTTTGTAGTAAACAAACTCTTGTAAAAAATTGAATAACAAGAGATCTAACTCGTCGTTATCTAGGGTAAAGGTGCGGGTTTCTTGAGGTGCGATCGCCTCTAGGTTGTCAATCATGGTATTGGTGACTGCATCTCCTGCTGCCAAAAATACTTCTTCCAAATCCTTGCCCCAAGCTTGGAAGGCAATATCCGCGATCGCAATATCTTCTAAGAATTCGTAAGACATACTATTCGTTAGTTAAAATGCAATTCTCTTTAAGCTCTATGTTTGCAGATCTAAATTGGTTCTACGTTGCTCTCAGGTAAGGGAAACCAAGCAGAGAAGGTGCTGCCAACTCCACAGGTAGAGGTAAACGAGACCTTGCCTCCATGTAACTCGACTAATCGCTTAGTCAGGGCTAACCCCAAACCTGTTCCTCCATGCCGTCGATCGGTGGCTCCATCTACTTGCTGAAAAGTTTGGAACAATAAATGTTGATCTTCAACAGGAATACCAATTCCTGTATCGCTAACGGATAAACCTACAAACATAGAAGTAGATGCACCCTGCAAAGTCGCTTCTTCCTCCACCTCCAACACATTGAAGCTCTGTAACTCCACATCAGTTACAACTTGAGTCTTCAGCGTAATGGTGCCGCCTCCTGGCGTAAACTTGATCGCATTGGATAGATAGTTTAGCAACACTTGTAAAATTCGCTGGCGATCGCCCAGAATGAATTCACAAGCCAGAGGAAGTTCTTGAGATAACTGCTGCTGTTTACTCAAGGCTCGCACCTCTACCATTTCTAGAGCGGCTTGGCATAACGCTGCGAGATTCAGCTCCTCAAAATCAAGCTCTAGCTTGCCTGCTTCGATTTTAGCTAGATCCAACAAATCATTGATCAGTGCGAGTAAATGGTCACCACTAGAGTGAATCAGGGATAAATACTGCTCTTGTTTAGGATTCAAAGCTCCAAAATTCTTTTGCAGCAACACGCTGGAGAAGCCTAGAATCGAAGTGAGAGGTGTCCGCAACTCATGCGACATATTGGTGAGAAATTCTGACTTTAAGCGCGAAACTTCGGTCAGCTGTTCATTCTGGGCTTGTAATTGGCGTGTTAACGCTTGCAATTGCTCGTTGGCTTGCTTGCGCTCGGTGATGTCTTCCACAGTGCCCACATGACCCATGAGTTGACCATTATCGGCAAACAAAGGAGACGAGCGAGAATGTACCCAGCATACTGTCTCTCGTCGCTGGAAGCGAAACTCATCTGAGTATGCTTGGCCCGATGACGCGCAGTAAAACCAATAAGCGGCCACTCTCTCCCGATCTTCGGGATGAATCGCTTGAGCCCACCCTTCGCCTAAGGCTGCTTCAAAGGTAAGACCTGCGATCGCCTGCCAGGAAGGATTGGTATAAGTGCAATTTCCTTGGGTATCCGTGAGAAAAATCCCCAAGGGAGAACAGGCACTCAAAGAGCGAAAGCGTTCTTCACTTTGCCGCAGGGCTTCTTCCCCTTGCTTACGCTCAGTGATATCTAATGAGACTCCACAGAAAGCGTAAACTTCCCCACTTGCGTCCTGAAGCGGAAATTTGATGCGGAGGAAAGTATGAACGCCATCGGGTAAGGTCATATCATTCTCAAATGTCATGACTTTGGCTGAGGCAAAAATCTCTTCATTTTCTTGAAAGAACACAGCCGCTGCTTCAGGAGGCAAAAAATCGCGTAGATTTTGCCCTTCAATTGGGTTTCCGAAAAGTGGTCCAAATATCCGATACCATTCGGCGTTGGCAAACCTCATATAACCCTCCACATCAATGATGTAAATGATGGCGGGAGTATAGTCTAGAAGGGACTGCATTTGGGCGCGTGAGGCGGAAAGCTCTGCGGTTCGCTCTTGCAATTGCTGCGCCAATGACTGCAAACGCTCCTCAGCCTGCTTACGCGCAGTAATATCTACACAAGACCCTTGGAAGAACTGCACTTGATCTGCCTCATCTCGCACAGGGACAGCCCGATCTAAGATCCAATAGAGCGTACCTTCTTGGTCTAGAATGCGATACTCAGCTTCAAAAGGTTGGCCTGCGGTCAGGCTCTCTGTGGATGCACGGATCACCCACTCTCGATCTTCTGGATGGATGCTATCTATCCAGCCGTTGCCCAGGATTTGCTCTGAAGTTAGCCCTAACCAAGCGCATAAGTGCTGGTTCATAAACTCATGGCTAGAACTGCCGACAACATACAGTCCGACTGGAGCGTTGTCTAAAATGGTTCTCAGTTGCAGCTTAGAACGTGGCCCACGCTGGTGTTGAGAGGGAGCTGTATGCAGTCTCATCAGCGCGCTGATCAATATTCCCTCTAGTGCAAAGACACTCCACTCAACCAGGTCATTCGGCGCGATCGCCCCACTAGAGGTCAGAGATGGTGGAGAAGAGTAGGCGCAAGCAACACCCATCAGAACTGTAGCGAGGAGACCTGGCCCGAGACCTCCATATCTTGCACTCAAAATGACCGGGGCGAAACCAATCAGCCAAGGGTTTGCTGCAATCGTCGGGTCGGAGGCTAGCAAAATCAGGAGTGAGGCGATCGCAACTAGCAACACAGCGCTACCATAGCGCCAGAGTTGGGAGAGGGCGACTTCCAAAATGCTCTAACCTCCGTATTTCTGAACAAGCGGTCATGGTCAACAGTTCAGTAGAGTGTAACCAATTGACTCTGATTCATGCTATTGCGGAGAATACGCTTGTCTTAATGCTCACATAACTTGAGGCGCTGTAAGATTTCGGCTTGGTGCTCGTTCACCTGTTTGCCAATAAAGACTAGCTCTGTCGTTGCTTGCTCAAAGGGTTCGAAGTCCCAACGACCCGCGACAAAGTTAAATAGATAAATATCGTCTACAAACCGCACAAAGCCCTTAGCTCGATAGATGCTTGGAGCCAAACTACCGGCAAACTCTTCAAAACAGGCGCGATCGAACGTAGCAGGTGAGGTGTAACTGAAGGAATCAAACTCTGGCTGGTGAATGTGATGGGGTGGTTGAAGCGATCGCTCCGCTTTGGCAATCCCAAACAATAAGGCTGGGTCAATTTGGCCGCGTTGGGTGTGGAAGATAGGAGCTGTTTCGTTAAAGCGGTGGAGTTTAGCGGCGATCGCTTCCAGCTCACTCTCTGCCACCAAATCCACCTTGTTGAGCAAAATGGCATCGGCTGCCTCAATCTGAATTCGCCCAGTATGGCCTATTTGCGGATATTGAACCAAACCATCGGCATCAATCACGGTCACCACGCCATCGAGCCGCACCACTGGAATACTTTCTTGAATGTCAAACACCAGAGCATCGGGTTCCGCTAAGCCAGTGGTTTCTACCACAATTAGATCTGGGTTGACGGTTTCAATAATCTCATTCACTGCTGCCTCAAACTCTCCCAAGAGTGAGCAGCAAACACACCCCCCACCCAAGTCCGCCATGCTCACATTCTGGCCTTGAATCACTTTGGCATCGATCGCAATCTCACCAAATTCATTCATCAAGATGGCAATCTTTTGAGAAACAGTAGCGAGAATATGTCGTAGCAATGTGGTTTTGCCACTACCGAGAGGGCCTGTAATCAGGGTGAGGGGGGTGCGAGTTGTCATAGGTTTGAGCCAATGCAGTAGCTTTTAGGGGTGTTAAGTTGGCTTGGAGGGCTGGCTGGTCTCTGTGGCAGTAGCGGGACGAGTGGCGACTGAACTGCGGAGGAGATCAAGTAGAACTTGGACGACACAAGCTAAGGCTACGAGCGTTACCAGATTCAGAGATGAGAGGCGATCGCCAACCATAGCTAGGAGCAGCACTAGAACGGCGGATGCAGTGCGATAAGCGCTCAAAATTTTGCGATACCTCGCAGTTCCCAAGGCGCAGCTCATGTAGTGAATCCCCGCTAACGCCAACAAACAAGTCGCGATCGCCGAGCACAACAGCCACCGTTCCGCACTAGAGGGAATGGCAGTAGCATCATGGGCAATTAGGTGTTCTACACCAACTCCAGCAGCGACCAATCCCATTGCTAGAGGCAGGTGAGCATAGAGCCAAGTGAGAGCAACCCGCATCTTGCCTACTTTCATCGACTTAAGGGGCGAGCCATCAGCCGTATCGAAGTATAACCACCACAGGCTAAAGGCGATCGCCAGCCCTAACAACCCTACAAGGATAGAGCCTAAGCTCCATTCGTGTTCTGCCAACCCTCCCACTACGCCGATCACAGACTCACCCAAGACAATTAAGGTAAATAGTCCTATGCGTTCTAGAACGTGGGGCATACTGGGAGGAATTTTGGCAACGAGACGACCCGCAGAGAGCGGGGTAGAGAGGTCTATCGCTAAGCTCACCACCCACAGCCCTAATCGCAAAGGAGGAGGCAGAAAAGCTGAGACTAGCCAAAGTCCAGCACTTAGGCCAAAGCCAGTGGCATACCAAGTTGTCAGCGATCGCGCGGCTGGTATGTGATGTCCCGCGTTGAGATACTGCAAGATCAAGGTGACACGAAACAGAACATAGCAGATGGCAAAGCCACTTCCGGAGCTGCTCAGCCCATGATGTACATTGACTGCCATTGCTGCGACGATCGCCATCTGTACTAAGGCAAACAAGCGATCGACAATGCTTCCGATATCAAAGCGAGTGGCGTAGAAGGTTGCTCCCACCCAGCACCACCAGATGGGCACAAATAAAATTGCAAATTTTAAGCAGCCAGTCCAGGAAATGTTGCCACTTAAGCTATGGGCTAGTTCTGCGGTCGCAGCAACGAATACTAAATCGTAAAACAGTTCCAACCAGGTAGCGTGACGCTCAGACACTTGCTCTTCATCACGACGCAAACGGGGCGGTTGCCATAAAGCTTTTGTCATGGAACCTTGACTGTCTCAGCAACAGTGAGAAACTTTGACTACTAGTTAAACGGCTGGTTAGAAGGAAGTAAAGGGGCAGTGAGAGCTAGCGGGTGAGAGTTTGGCAATTGGGCGATCGCAGCCCTTGCGAACCTCTCCCCAAACCCCTCTCCTACAAGAGAGGGGCTATGAATCTGGCTCCTCCTTCCCTACCAGGGAAGGGGGCTGGGGGGTTAGGTGCCATCAACCTTTGATGTTGCCGATGGGGGTCAGACGCGCCACCCGTTTGCTGATTCCCGCTAGCTCAGCGGCTTCGATCACATCATCTACGTTTTTGTAGGCACCGCCTGCTTCTTCAGCTAAACCGGATGCAGAAGTGCTACGGACATAAATGCCTTTAGACAGCATCTCCTTCTGCAGTACATCACCACTCCAGGTTTTGCGGGCTTTAGTTCGGCTCATTTTGCGGCCACTGCCATGAGCGGTACTAAAGAAGGTTTGGTCGCCAGTCGGGACTCCAGCCAACAAATAGGAACCGGTTTCCATACTGCCGCCAATAATCACGGGTTGGCCGTACACTTTGTAGGCTTCGGGGACATCGCTCATGTCGGGTCCAAAGGCACGAGTGGCTCCTTTGCGGTGGACGAGGAGCGATCGCGCTTGACCATCTACAATATGTTGTTCTAGCTTGGCGGTGTTGTGGGCGACATCATAGACCATCTCTAGGCCCAGGTCTTCGGCGGAGCGACCAAACACCTCAGAGAAAACTTCCCGGATACGATGCAAAATCACTTGGCGATTGGCGAAGGACATGTTGATGCCACACTGCATGGCCGCGAAGTAAGCTTGGCCTTCAGGGGAATCAAAAGGAGCGCAAGCCAGTTCTCGATCTAGCACCTTGATGCCGTACTTGCTCTCCATCACTTTCAGAAAGACCTGTAGATAGTCAGTAGCGACTTGATGGCCAAATCCTCGGCTACCACAGTGAAACATGATCACGACTTGATCGGGGATGGTGATGCCAAAGGCTCGCGCTAGCTCGCGATCGTAAATGTTTTCTTTTTTAGCAACCTGAATTTCTAAGTAGTGATTGCCTGAACCCAACGTCCCGATTTGGTTAAAGCCGCGATCGATCGCCTTTTCACTTACTTTGTCCGGATTGGCTCCGGCGAGGCAACCATTTTCTTCCATGAGTTCTAGGTCAGCTTCCCAACCGTAGCCATTGTCTACACACCAACGGGCTCCTTGTTGCAACACTTGCCGGAAGTCGTTGCGGGACAACTTGACAAACCCTTTGCTGCCTACGCCCGCAGGCACGCTTTTATATAGCTTGTCTACCAATTGCTTAATGTGCGGCTTGACGTCTTTGTAAGTGAGATTCGTGACGACCAGACGCATCCCGCAATTGATATCGAAGCCAATGCCACCGGGAGAAATCACCCCACCCTGCTCGACATCCATTGCGGCCACACCTCCAATCGGGAAGCCGTACCCGAAGTGGCCATCGGGCATACAGAGGGCGTATTTGGTGATGCCTGGTAATGTGGCGACGTTGGTGATCTGGTCAATTACGCCTTCGTCTATGTCTTTGATTAGTTTTTCGGTTGCATAGATTCGGGCAGGCACCCGCATCCCTTCTTTATAAGAAACTGGAATCTCCCAAATCGTGTCAGAAACTTTTTTAGCAACTCGATGTAACGCTTCCATATCAGCGCTCCTGCCCTATCATTCCTACTTCTAAGCATCCCTTTGGGCGAGGATTATACATCCCTATAAAGTAGGAGACAGGTGCAGGAGGTGGCAGAGGCAGACACCAGCAATTCTAGTCTTCGATTAATGGGAGATTAATGGGACGCTACATGCCGAATGGCGATCGCTGCTGTAAACAAACCCAGCCCCATTGCCAGAGCACCACCAGGAGATTCGCTCAATATTAATATCACCACAAGCATTGCCAAGGATAAGAAAATACTCATAGGGATAGCTCTACAAAAAAGAATTACTTTAAATTTCCCGAAAATCGCTGGTTATCCGCGATCGCTTTGTAACTTTTGTGTAAAAGGCTACAAGTTACAGCCACGACGCTACCAATTCTCATCACCGTATCACAGCAAAACTTGGCTTGTGGTCACGTAGATCACAAGACAGCGAACCGCAGATCACAAATTTGTAGATGCCAGGTAGATGCTAGAGAAATTCCTGGTTTCTCTTAGTTCGCACAAATCAATCTGAAGCACTCTTCAGAGATACTGAGCGATCTTTAAGTGCTGCAATTATTGATTAAAGTTAGTTTTATTCCTGACCCGCCTGAATCACTCAGATTTTTTGGCTCGACGACCTGGCGTCTTTTCCCGCTGCTCTTTGCCACGCCGATTGCGACCGCGGGATTTTTCTTGTTGCTCTTGTTCCCGGCGGACCCGACCTGGCACTTGCTCTCGCTGCTCCTGCTCCCGCCGACGGCGATCGCGCCAATCTACAGCAGTTAAATAGGCAACGCCACCAGTGACGGTGATCAGCAGCCCGAGCGCAGCAATAACGAGGATGTTAGCAACAGTAGCTTCCACAATAACTTTTGAATGAAAACAATCAAGAACGAAAAAGATTTGCCTTTGGAAGAATACTTAGATGCGTGAAGCCAATGACTCTAAGTTTGTTGATTGAGGCTTAACCCCATCCCGCCTATGGTACCCCTCCCCCTAGGGAGAGGGGACGGGGAAGGAGTTAAAACCCGTTACGGCCCCAAACCACCATCGAGATCGAAAAGGTAAAGACAGCGAGGAGAGAAACCCAGCCCAGCGTCAGAATATCCATATTGTTAAAGACAAGCCTATGAAACTACTCCGACCCTTATGATAATTCAAAACTTGAGCAATCAATGCCTCCATTTTGTCCGTTACTAGCTCGGCTCAACCCTGACAATTAATTGCAAATTTAGCGATCGGGTGGCCCAACCTGATACAATCGCGCCTTGACAGGATTGAGCAAAATTGCGCATGGTAAACGGGTCTTTCGAGCTGAATTTAGCAGAACGCATTGAATCGCTCAAAGCAGGAACCTTAGCCGCTTTGTCTGTCTGCGTGGCCTTTGCCGCGATCGCGCTTGTCAACAGTCAAGTTTTGGCTACCCAGTTTGCTAGCCTCGCCAGCCTACAAATCGCCAGTATCGAAGCCAATTTGCTCATTAGTGGTGCGATCGCCATTTTGGCGGGGTTTCTGTTCGGGGTCACCTACCGCTATGTGATCCGCGAAGACCAAAATCCGCACCTCAAGTCGGGTGTAGTATTAGCTTTTGGCTTAGTGCGTGGGTTGGCGCAGGTGGATGTGGGGTTCAACCTCCAAGGGACACTTTGGCCGTTTGGGGTGCTGGCGATCGAAAGTATCTGCCTGTTTGCGATCGCTCGTTTGGCCTTAGACTTTGCGATTCAGCAGGATTGGGTCAAACGGTTTAATTCCAACTAGGCTTTTCACCCAACCCCCTGGTTTTAGCTTGGGGTGAAACTGGGTTGAACTCAGCAATATTACGAATAAAGCCGCGCTAATTAGCTGATGCAGATTCCGTAAACAGTCTTAGAAAAATCATGACTAGATTGGGAAGTCTTAGGTCTAGTGTCAGTACTTTCTGCCCAAATTTTTGGCAACCTTAAGGCAACCTCAAAAGTTTAGGAAGCTGATGCTGCCCAAAATTAGCTTCTCAAGCAGCCCCTATGCACCATCCACTAGCAGCGACTTCTTGCCAGCCTCATCAGTTAGGCTTCACCCGCTCTCTAGGGCCTGTGCAAAATGGCGAAACCATGATTCTCGACCCTGACGGGTATGTTTGCAGTTGGAATGCAGGGGTTCAAAACTTAGAAGGCTATCAGTCAGAGGAAGTGATTGGGCAGCATTTCTCTTGCTTTTTTCCGGCTGAGGATATGGAGCAAGGTCAACCTAGCCAAGTTCTGGCAACTGCGATCGCTCAAGGTCGTGTTGCTGAGGAGAGGTGGCAGGTTCGTAAAGACGGCTCTCGATATTGGGCCAGTGTGGTTCTAACCGCACTATTTGATATCAATGGACAACTCCAAGGGATTTCTCAAGTTACTCAAGACCTCACAGCCCGTAAACTTACTGCTGAAAAGGGTGTTGAAGACAAACGCTCTGAGGCAGAAGTCGCATTAAGCATGTCTCAAGCAGAGTTAATGACTCTATTTGGGGCGATGCAAGATGTGATTTTAGTGATTAGTGCTGAAGGCCGTTACTTAAAAATTGCACCGAGTTGCACTCCCCTCCTATACCGTCCTTCAACTGATTTGGTGGGCAAGACCATGCATGAGGTACTGCCTCAAGCAGCAGCAGACTTTTTCTTACACCACATTCAGCAAGCTCTAACGACACAAACCGCTGTCAAGGTTGAGTACAGTTTACCTGTTGAGGATCAACTGATTTGGTTTGATGCCACGCTGGTCGCCTTGACCGAACAATCTGTGTTGTGGGTAGCACGAGACATTAGCGCTCGCAAGCAGGCAGAGCAAGCGCTAGTGGATCAAGTGCGACTGGCTGCCTTCCGATCCGAAGTTGATGCTTCCCTGACTCGCAGTGATGACCTCCAGGAAATGCTCCATCAATGCACCAATGCGGTGGTGGGACATTTAGATGCTGCCTTTGCCCGGATCTGGCTCCTCAACCCAGAAGAGAACATTTTAGAGCTGCAAGCTAGCTCTGGTCTCTACACCCATCTTGATGGTGCTCATGCCCGTGTCCCAGTCGGCCAGTTCAAGATTGGCCTGATTGCTGCCGAACGCGAGCCACACTTAACCAATACAGTGCTGGATGATCCTCGGGTTGGCGATAAAGTCTGGGCGCTGCGAGAGGGCATGGTGGCTTTTGCTGGCTACCCCCTCATGGTGGAAGATCAGTTATTAGGTGTAATAGCTTTGTTTGCTCGCCAGTCCCTCAGCACTTCCACTCTAGATGCTTTGGCCTTTGTGGCTCAAGAAGTCGCACTGGGCATTAAGCGCAAGCAAACAGAAACTGCCTTGCGCCAATCTGAAACCCAACTACGAGAAAAAGCCCAACAACTAGAATCAACGCTCTGGGAACTGCAACAAACCCAAACCCAAATTATTCAAAGCGAAAAAATGTCTAGCTTGGGGCAGCTTGTCGCTGGCGTAGCCCACGAAATCAACAATCCCGTCAACTTTATCTATGGCAACCTGAAACACGCGAACGAGTATACACAAGACCTCTTAGGGCTACTCCAGCTTTATCAACAACATTATCCCCATCCGATCGCAGCTGTGGAGGCGGAAGCAGCGGCCATCGATCTTGATTTCTTAGTGGAAGATCTGCCTAAACTGCTCTCTTCAATGAAAATAGGAGCCGAGCGCATCCGGCAGATTGTCGTCTCTCTGCGTCACTTCTCTCACATGGATGAGGCGGGGATGAAAGCGGTTAACCTCCATGAAGGTATTGACAGTACGCTGATGATTTTGCAGAATCGCTTCAAAGCTGGAGATGGGCACCTTGCCATTGAATTGGTTAAGGATTATGGTGATATCCCTTTGGTCGAGTGCTATGCAGGGCAGCTCAATCAGGTATTTATGAATATCCTCACCAATGCCATTGATGCTTTGGAGTCACAGAATCAACAGCGCTCCTTGCGAGAGGCGGTTCAAAATCCAAGTCGAATTTCTATTTACACAGAGAGAGCCAGTGCTGATCGAGTCCGAATCAGGATTGCTGATAATGGACTAGGGCTATCGCCAACAGTTCAGCAACGCTTATTTGACCCCTTCTTCACGACAAAGCCTGTCGGCAAAGGCACAGGTCTAGGCATGTCAATCAGCTATCAGATCGTGAAAGAAAAGCATGGCGGCTCTTTACACTGTGTTTCTGAAATTGGCCACGGTGCAGAATTTGTGATCGAGATTCCCATTAGCCAGGAGCCAAAATAAGCGATCAAGCGATCGCTAGCCTTAGATACCTGAACTTAACGCAGCGCAAATTCGGCAAACTCAACCGGGACAAACAACATCTGGCGATCAATGGCAGAGAGAATTTTGTGATTAGCGCGATCGGATCGGAGACACTGACAAACCAGGTGTGCTACATCAGCCCGATGAATCATGCCGGATACCTTCGGATCTTCTGTCAGCACTGCATTTCCGGTTGCAGGTTCAGACTTTAACCCACCCGGTCGGACAATCGTGTAGTTCAAGCCACTAGCAATCAGATGTTGCTCTGCTTTCTCCTTCTCAATCAACACAGGCCGTAACGTCTCTAATGCCTGTGGGGAAAGCGCGACAATACTCTCGCCGCTACCAATAGAAGATACCAAAATAAATTTTGCAGCTCCTACTTTCACGGCTGCATCTACTAGGTTTTTGTTGCCTAGATAGTCGGCTCTTTCTCCATCCTTAGGCAAGCCACCAATGGTGCTGATCACAGCTTGAATTGGAGTTTCCTGCATTGCCTGTTCTACTTCAACGGCGCTTAAAGCATCGCCCAGCACCACTGTAATGCCCATTGCTTCTAGTTCTGAGCGAGCTGCCTCAGAGCGCAACAGGGCCTTCACTTGGATGCCTTGTTCGACTAAACAACGAGCGATTTCTCGGCCTACACCCCGACTTGCACCCGCCAGAAAAACATAAGTCGTAGTCATCCTAAATCTATCCTCATCAAGCCTGATTAGTTCCATAGTAGAGGTAGGCATCGCCAGAAACCTACCGCTGCTCCTAGAGGATCATCAACAAAACTCGTTGCTAAAGATGCTGAAAGATCACAGAGAAATTGTTGGCAGGCATTGGTACCGTCTCCAATAAAGTCAGATTTTGAGCGTTGGCTGCTGCGACAACATCTTCTAAGTGCCGCACACCCCACTCCGGATTTTGCGATCGCAGCGTCTCATCGAAAAACTCATTGCTGGGAGCTGTGTGCTGTCCGCTTTGCTGATAAGGGCCATAGAGATACAGAATGCCCCCCGCCGGAAGTATGCGTCCTGCGCCAGCCATTAGTCCTAGACAAGCTGACCAAGGTGCAATGTGAATCATATTAATGCAGACGATCGCGCTAATGGGTGGCTCAGGCAGATCGTTACCATCGCTGACTATCTCAACAGGCCAAACAGGTTCACGGGCATCTAATTGTAAGGGCGATCGCAGATGCTTGGACGGCCATTCTTGTTGCCACGCGGCAATGCTTGCCACCATTTCAGGATTTGGGTCGCTGGGCTGCCAAATTCTTGGTTGGAGGCGTGGTGCCAAGAAGATGGCATGTTCTCCAGTGCCACTGGCTAGTTCCAAGACTGTGCCTGTGTCAGGTAACACCCGCTGCAACACTTGCAAAATCGGCTCTCGGTTGCGAGCAGTTGCAGGCGCATGGCGACAAGCATGATTGTTAGTTTGGTCAGTCAAACTGGCTTACCTCTCATTTCTCACCTTGCCCATCGTAATAGCCTGCTAGCAATCAGCATCAGTTACAGTGAGTAAATTGCCATTGTCATTTTTGTAGCTTAAGTTTCCTCCGTGCATTTAGCTATGCAACAAAACCATATTCCGACTCAACCTTCTATCAAAAAAGCAATTGTCATCGGCGGAGGTATCGGTGGCCTCACGCTCGCCCGGGCTTTTCTAGATGTCGGAATTGATGTTGAACTATATGAAAAGCGATCGCTGGATGCCATGCTCTCTGGGCCAGGCGGTATCTTTATTCAGCGCAATGCCATCCGTATCTACCAACTGTTATGGGAAGGTAAGCTTTACAACGCTCTTTACGAAAAGGGTGGCAAAATCGGCAAAGGAGGATTTTTTAGTCAGAAGGGTCGCCCCTTATACATCAATGCCCCAGAGTTTATTCAGGAAGAGAATTTAGGGATTTGTTTATTACGACCGGAGCTTCAGCAGATTCTCTATCAAGCTCTCCCTCCAGATAAGGTACATACAGAAGTCGCTTTTGAGAAATTTGAAGACTTGGGCGATCGCGTGCGAGTCTCCTTTCAAGATGGCAGCAGCACCGAAGGAGATATCCTGGTGGGAGCAGATGGACTGTATTCCAGGGTAAGAGCTAGTCTAGAGAATTGTGAGCGTCTGACACCGCCAGTTTATAGCGGCACCACTTGTTGGCGAGGTTATTTTTCTGGTGCTGGGCTGCCGTTGGACCCAGAATACAGTTGGTTGGAATTTTGGGGTAAAGGCAATCGCTTTGGCTACTTCGATGTTGGCGGCGGGCGCTTTTCGTTCTACGCCTTCCAAAACACCGCAATGGGGGGTGATGACGCCAGTCAAGGCGGTGCTTTGCCCATGTTGCGATCGCTGGCTTCCAACTATGCTGAGCCAGTCCCTGCGATTGTGAATAGTCTGGGTGAGTATCCAATTTATCGGGATGATATTTTCGATCGCGAACCGTTGGGTCAGCAGTGGGGAAAAAGCCGAGTGACTTTAATCGGCGATGCTGCCCATCCCGTACAGCCTAGCTTAGGCCAAGGAGGTTGTATGGCCATCGAAGATGCTTTCGAGCTGGCTAAGCAGTTAAAGCAAGCAGGCGATCGCACTCAGATAGTATCCCTACTGCGAGAATTTGAAGCTAGCCGCAGCCACCGGGTTGCTCAAGTATTCACCTCCTCGCGACAAGTCAGCCAACTGGGGCAGACTGACTCCACAGTGGGTTGTTTCATGCGTAACTGGATTTATCAGCTGACTCCGACTTGGTTGGGAGATTTACAATTCAAGTGGCTCTTCGATTACCACCCTACTTGGGGTTAGCAAGATTGAGCGGATTCTGAAGAAGCTGCGGCAGCTCTATTCAGCCTGATCGCGACTTGATTATTGAGGTGTTGGAGTTTCCTGAGCAGGGGTAGAATCAGGTCTCGTTTGCCGCGCTAAATATTGGCTCAAGGCATAAGCCAAGTCACCTCGCGTGATTGGCTGGAGCGGATTAATGCGGTTCCTTTCCACATTGACAAAGCCTTCATTCAGCGCCGTTGCCATTGCCTTACGTGCCCACGCAGGAATGTTTTGGGAGTCAGGATAGCGAGCCAAAATCGCTTCTACGGTCGCATCTGGGAACTGATACACGCCATAGGCTTGAGCAAAAATTGCCAGGGCTTCGGCTCTAGTTATTTTCTGGTTGGGATAGAACAAACGACCGCGATAGCCTGTCATGGTCTTTGTTTTCAGCACCGTTTGGATGTCTTTATAGCCCCAGTAGTTAGGCGATACATCATCTACGGGCACTGGCTCACCTTGCTTAGCCGCCGCTCGCTGATTCAACTGAAACGTTTTGACTAAGATAGAAGCCAACTCGGCGCGACTGAGCAAATCAGTTCCACGAAAATCCCCGTTACTATCTTTTGTCATCAAGCCAGCCGCAACCACCGCTGCGATCGGATCAGCGACAGGGGCGATCACTTCTACAGGTTCACCCAAGGGTGGTGTCTCAGGTACAGATTGCGCTTGCACTACCAATTGCAAGCCTTGTAGCAATACCACTAAAGAAATGGCGCTGAGTAAGCGGTGCATCTCTTACATCCCTCCTGACTATGCCAACTCTACAAATTGCCGATCGCTTAAACCCGGTAGAGCTTTTGAATTCAAACCTCTCGCCAGAGTTTTCGGATTCGGCTTAACGAACGTGCTAGAGATTGCGTCGTTCAGTCGGGTCAACTTAGTTGATGACCCCGATACCCAAGTTGACGAGGCAATTGATTTTATGTTTCAGCAAATTTACTCATCAGCCTCGATTAGCGAGCGCTTTGGTTTAGTTTGAGTCAGCGATCGCCGCCAACACCGCTTTGGGAGCCAATTTATCCTTAAACCAAATAATTTTTGCAGGTGTATCTTGTACCTTTACGCCTGCTTTTTCCAGGTTTAAGCGCTCGGAAATCGCCAAAATTAAGTTGTCGCAACCCGATTGGCGCACTTGGGAGAATTTCTTGCGGAGATATTCTGGTCGCCAATAACCCACGATTTCGAGCAGAAACGTCCGACCGTCAGGATGTACCAAGCGAAAGTCGGGAATCATCACACTGCCCGGAATCGGGATTAGATCGACTTCTCGTTCCAATTTCCACTCAGATTTCAAAGAATCCCAGCGATCGGCAAAGGAAGCTTCCAACATGCTGTCGTAGGGCTTGCCGGGAGGATAATGAGTCACCAATCCGCAGTCGTCTTTGAGGCTGAAGTGGCGCAATTTGGGTTCATTCGTGTAAAAGTCACGGGTTTGCAAGGTGGCTTTCAGGTTCCACTTCGTTACATGCAGCATGGCTGGAATGAGTTTAGCGATATCCAAGCCGTAGCGGGTACTGACTTTGAACAAACTTGCAGGCCCATCAATCGTGATCGTAAAGCCATGATCCGCATCACCTTCAATGTAGGTCATCAGTTGAAACAGCTTCAGGTAGCGAAATAGCAGCTTGTATTCACCCGGATCGTTGCGATGTACATTCAAGATAATATGGCTGGCTTTGTAGAATACACCTTGCACTTGTGACAAGTTGTAGCGATGCAGCAACGCTTCTGGCGTAGGTTCTTCAAATTGGGTGAGGATGCGGTTCTCTGCCAAGTCGGCATACAAGCCCGCGCGGATTTGGTCTGGGAAGACTTCTCGCTCTAGTTCTTTGCTCAACGAATCTGCCAACCGATTCAATGTTTGAGGAGTCGCCTGCGGACTAGGCAGCGTATTCGCAGCAAAGGCAAAAACTCGTTCTCGCAACTGCTGCGGTTCTAGAGGGCTGATGATCTCAAAGGTACACATGGCACTCTTGAGCAAATGCGCCAAACCCCGCTTCATCCGGTAATCGGGGGTGTCTCCTTCGAGTTCTTGCAGTTGCCGATTCAGTTTTCCCTGCGTCTGCCCAACAACATCTCGAAAAAGAGAAATTAGCTCAGAGGCGATCGCTACATTTGTCGCCTCAAGTTTCAGGCGTTTCGGGATGATCTCCTCCCCACTGTAACGGTGAATCAGCAGCTCGGTGGGTAACATGGGCGCTTATCTCGTAAGGGCTAGAGGTAGGATTCGAGGGGACAATTTCTAATTGTCGGGGTTGCTGTGCAGGTTTGGGCTTGAATTTCGCAGTAGTCGGGGCAGTAGTAGAACGACGGCGATCGGAGGTATTTTCTTCGCTGGTTTGCTCTGCCACCACTTCATACAGCATGGCTAATTTCTCGCCTTCTTTGCTGCGCCGGAGTACACGTCCTAAGCGCTGAATGAATTCTCGCTGTGAGCCAGTACCAGAGAGAATGACCGCGACACTAGCTTCTGGCACATCTACGCCTTCGTTGAGTACGTGAGATGTCACCAGAGTTTTGTAAGTACCGTTGCGAAAGCGGTCTAGAATTTCGTGGCGTTCTTTCACCGGAGTTTGGTGAGTCAGCGCCGGAATTAAGAAGTTTTGCGAGATCCGATAAACCGTCGCATTGTCGTTGGTAAAAATCAGAATACGTTCCGGGTAGTGCTGCGACAACAGATCGGCTAAGACTCGGAGCTTTCCTTCTGTGCCTAAGGCGATCTCCTTCGACTCTCGATGGGCTAACATCGCTCTTCGCCCTGCCTGCGATCGCGCACTCGCCTGCACAAACCGCTGCCATCCCTGCATACTTCCCAAACGGATATTCACATCCTGCAAAAACTGATTGCGAGTTTTGATCAACTCATCGTAGCGATCGCGCTCTTGGGCCGAGAGTTTCACCTTAATCTGCACCACTTCATGATTCGCCAGTGCCGTTCCCGACAGCTCTTCAGGCGTGCGGCGGTAGACTTCTGGCCCTACTAGAGTTTCTAAGTCGGTATGTCTACCATCGGCGCGTTCTGGAGTAGCCGTGAGTCCCAAACGGTAAGGGGCGATCGCGAACTCAGCAATCACCCGGTTGAAGTCACTGGGTAAGTGATGACATTCATCAAAAATCAGCAACGCATACTGGTTGCCCAAGGATTCTGCATTGATCGCGGCGCTGTCGTAAGTCGAGACAAGAATGGGGGTGCGATCGCGGGAGCCTCCCCCTAGCAAACCAATCTCTACATCTGGAAAGGCAGCCATCAGGTGCGCGTACCACTGATGCATCAAATCTAAAGTGGGCACCACAATCAGCGTGTGGCGAGGTGTCGCTTGCATCGCCATTTGCGCTAAGTACGTCTTCCCCGCTGCCGTGGGCAGAACCACCACGCCTTGTCGTCCCGCTTCTATCCAGGCCGCTAGCGCCTCGCTTTGGTGAGGATAGGGTTGCATCTCCACACTCGCCACCAAAGGCAATGGCGCAAAAATCCGCGCTTGGTCTTCAAAAGCGGTGCCGTCCGCTTGCAGCGCTTCGACTAGCTCTCGGTAATGAATTGCAGGAATTCGGAAGCGTTCTACCCGGTCGTCCCAGGTGGCAAACTCAATCCACGCTTTACCTTTCGGTGGTGGATGCAGAATCAATGTACCCCGATCAAATGAGAGCGTAGGAGTGCGAGCCATCAGTCCCTAGCAGTTGTTCCCTTCCGCTCATTCTATAGGTTTAGTGAGATTCGGGCGATCGCTGTTGTGGGGAGGAACAGGCGTATTGAAATTTCTCCACAGAACCAAAGGAATGCTAAGCGACCCTAAAACAGCCACAGCAATCGTCATCACCCAAACAAGCCATCGACTGGGACGATAATCTCCTCGCTCGATTTGCCAAAACACCTGGTTGTAGTGCCAACCCGCGATCAAGATGGTGGCAATTCCCAGAATCACCAAACTCAATCCTAAGTTTGACGAGTTCAAAAACGGATGCACTCGCGCGCTCTGTTGCGTCAAAGTGATTTGCAGTTGCTGCAAAAATAGCCCGAAACGAGCGATCGCAAAGCCAAAGCCAATCAGCGCAATCGAGGTTCGTAGCCAAGCCAGAAAAGTCCGCTCATTGGCTTGGTGTTCGCGTTGGCGATCGACTGTTGGTTTTTGAGTCATGACTTTACCTAAGCGGGAGCTGTTCTAGGAGAAGAGTTGCTGAAAATCCTAAAAGCTTAATTCAATATTCCATGCTAGGGTGAAGGTAGTGAAGACTATTTTTTACTATCTAATTAACTCTATCAGCATCTCTAAATCTGAATTTCTACACAATCTGATCTAGGGATTTCCTACAACATGGATTCAATGTAAGCCGTCTATCTTGCGGTGTTGTAGAGATTAAAATAGACTTTCTGAAATCGAGATATTCAGGTGCTGAAGCACTTGGCATTTGAGGAATTACTTAAAAATCAATAAAACTGTAGCTCTAGTTAAATGCTGATTATTCGTATTAGCTTGAGTAAAAAATTGTCATTGAATTAAGCGCTATGGCTTAGGTTCAATCAGCATTCAATCTAATAATAAAAACTGGGGATAAACAAGATGGATACTCAAGAATTTTTGCAGCAATATGCAGCAGGAGAACGCAACTTTAGCAGGGTTAACCTAGTGCATGTGTGCTTAACAAATGCCAAGTTGGTTGGGGCGCATTTAACTGGAGCGCACTTGGTTGGCGCAGACTTACGAGGCGTGGATTTGACCAATGCCCACTTGGAGCAAGCAAAACTGAATCAGGCTTGCTTGGCCGATGCGGAAATGATCGAGGTCTGTCTGATTAGCGCCGAAATGGTTGGAGCTGACCTCAGCGGAGCCGATTTAACCAAAGCCAATTTAAGCGGTGCTGACCTGCGGGGAGTCAAGCTGGGAGGAGCTGACTTAAAGGGCGCTAACTTAAGTAAGACAGACCTCCGGGGAGCCGATCTTAGGGGGGCAGACCTGAGTGGTGCAGATTTACAGGAAGCCCAACTAGAGGGGGCCGACCTAGATGGAGCGTACCTAGAATCAGCAGACTTACGGGGAGCCGCGATCGCAGGTACAACTCTAAAAGGCACAGGATTGGCTAGCACCCGCATGCCCGATGGCAGCGTTCATGCCTAAGGGAAGGCTTTTAGCAAACGCATCATAGCCTGACCAAAGTAGGTTGGGCTTCCGGTACCACAGGAGTGATCGTGGGGTCGTAGCCCAACTGCTCAGTAATGCGTTGTCTCGCTAAAGCCCGATATTCCCAAAAATGCTCCCCAGCGGCGCATAAGCCCAGATACATTGCCAGAGTTTGGGGCTTGTTTCGTGCGATCGCCCATAACTGTCGCCAAAACTGCCCGCGAATTTCGGGTCGTCGTATTCCTTGGTGCCAGATTAACTGACTTACCAGCCTTAATCCTCTACCCGGCGTAAACTGCATCATCTGCTTGCGGCCTGAGGGAGGCGTAATGTTGAGGCATTGCTGAAAAGACCGCCTCAAGTAGTTAGTCGGTTCATACAAGGTCCAAAAACCTTCTACATACTCTTTGGCAATCTCCGCGATTGGTCGAGTGGGAACGAAATTCATTAAAGTATTCTGGTCGCCGACATCCGTCACGCCCGTACCTGCGACCAAACGTTGCTCTTGTTGCAGCCGATTCCAGAGGGCCGTGTTGGGCAGCGCTTGCAGAATCCCCAGCATGGGTTGAGGGATATTGGTTTGTTCTACAAAGGCTTGAATTCGTTCTCCCGCGCCTGTGCGCTCTCCGTCAAAACCCAGAATAAAGCCAGCATAGATCAGCATCCCTGCGTCATTGATTTTGCGGCAAGCCTCGATCAGCGGGTTACGAGTATTCTGCATCTTGCGCGTTACCTGGAGACTGTCTTGATCCGGCGTTTCAATGCCGAGGAAGACTGCGTAGAATCCCGCTTCTCCCATCATCTGTAGCAGCTCGTCATCTTCTGCCAGATTGACGGACGCTTCAGTCATAAAGGTGAAGGGATAGTTGTGTTCCTGCATCCAGGGAATCAACTCTCGTAAAAAGCGTTTGACGTTGCGCTGATTGCCAATAAAGTTGTCATCCACAATAAAAAGCGAGCCTCGCCAACCTAGGTCGTACAGCGCTTGCAACTCGGCTAAAGCTTGCTGAGGTTCTTTGGTGCGGGGTTTACGACCGTAGAGCGTGATGATGTCACAAAACTCGCAATTAAAGGGGCACCCCCGCGAAAACTGGATCGCCATCATGAAATAGGCATCTAGTTGCAGCAAATCAAAGCGGGGCGGCGGGCTTAAGCTAACATCTGGTTTTTCGAGAGAACGAAAGATACCTTGAGATTCCCCTTGGGCGATCGCCGTCAAAAACTGCGGCACCGTCATCTCTCCTTCATCCAGGATCAGATAATGTGCTCCGGAGTCTAGGGCATCTTGTGGCACTGATGTAGGGTAAGGCCCGCCCACAGCTACTTTCTTGCCCAATTGCACTGCTTTTTGAATCAGGGCGTGGAAGTCTGGTTTTTGCACCAGCATGGCGGAGAGAATAACTATGTCACACCATTCCCAGTCCGCCTCGGTTTCAACTTTGACGTTGCGATCGTAAAACCGAATATCCCAATCTTGAGGTAAAAGCGCTGCAACTGTAATAATTCCTAAGGGGGGAATAGCCGCTTTGAGTCCAGCTATTTCCATAAAGCGATCGTACGACCAAAAAGACTGAGGAAACCGAGGATAGAGCAGTAATGCTTTCATAGAGTCCTTGGCGTAGCTTTAAACTTAACCTTGGCAGGAGAAAATACCCCTCACATCTCGCAGAAGGCAGATCTTCAAAGGCCAGATCACTGTCGCCGCTGTAACAGAGATTGTGTAGGGCTATGAGTTGCTTGAGGTTGCTAAGCTATGACGTCCTTCCAGCAGGGCACTCACTGCATTAACCACAACCTGAGCAGACCCTGCAAAGAATTTCTGGTCAATCTTGTCTGGGGTATCACTGGGCTGATGGTAGTGAGGCGTGCGAAAATTTGCTGTATCTGTAATTACTACTGCACCAATCCCTTTTTGCCAAAACGGAGCGTGATCGCTGCGGAGCAAATCTGGAGTCAACAAACCTCGCAGTGGAATCGGCAAAGTAATCACCGCGGGTTGTCCAGGTTTTGCAGGCTGATGGAAAGCTTCTAGGAGTGGTAAATGTTCTTGATCGCCGATCGCTGCTAAAAAATCTCCTTGGCTCGTCTTCGGTTGGAAAGGTAAACCAACTGGATACTTTTGACATCCCGGCTCGTAGCAGGCATATCCCAGCATTTCCGGGATAATCACGCCTTGCAAATCTTGTGGCAGGTTGGCATCGGAGGTAAAGGCAAAGCTGCCTAGCAAACCCCGCTCTTCTTGGTCAAAAAAAGTAATTCTTAAGGTGCGGGGAGTCGATCGCGAACCGAGTAGCTGAGCTACCTCCAGCGTGGTTGCGACTCCGGTCGCATTATCATCAGCTCCAGGAGACCCCACCACCGTATCAAAGTGAGCGGCCACGAGAATGCTGCCTGCTTGTGGGTCAGTCCCCGCTCGCTCAGCCACCACATTCACCCCACTACTAAACACTTGCAGGTAAGGTTGCCAGCCTGCTTGCTCCAAAGCTTTCAGAATATATTCTCTCGCTTGCAGGCGATCGCTCTCACTGTGCCGCTCAAAGGCCAAAGCCTGCACATGGGCAAACAGCCGCTTGGAATCGACCGTAGGAGCATTAACTTGGGAAATTGAAGGAGCGGCGCTAGAGTCGGGCGCTGACGGTGAAAATTGGGACAACTGCTCAGATAGGGCTGTATCCTTGCGGAAGTGATTCACAGCTAGATAAGCAGGCGATCGCCCAAGCCAGTTTTGCCCTGCCACTATCCCCAGCAGCACTGTCAACAAAAAGAGCGCAACCAAAATCCATTGCCGCTTCCGCATAATTCGCCTGCCGCGATCGCAACTTGGTGATCCTAGCTCGTTTGCCATCCTGGTTGCAGGCAGTCTTTGCAGTCAAGATAGAACTAGAAGCCGCAATAGAAGTCGAGATCTATCAGCTTCTCAGATTACTGCTCCTGTTTTAGGAGAACGACTATGCTCCCCAGATTAGCAATTTCATTCACTAGCACATTGGCAATTTTAGCCATCGTTATAGCTAGCATTGCTCCCGCGATCGCTAGAGAAGAAGTCCCCATCAATAGCATCATCATTAGCGGTGTAGATGGCAGTGGCACCGCCTTTGCCAGTCTCTCAGTGCCCGATCGTGGCAATGACCGAGCCTTCTCCGATAGCGAACTGAGTCTTTATGACCTCCACATCGCCAAGATGTATGAAGTCACCGATGCTTTATGTCAACGTCGGTTCACTTTTCCTTTTAACCAGCCGATTCAAGTTTTTCAATGGTCTTATTCAGCCAATAGCATCCCCATTGGTCAATTGCAGATTAGCTGCCGTGAAGCTGAAGATGTTGCCAACACCTATGGACGAGCCTTTTTGTCAGAATCCACCGTGATCCGCCGACCTCTAAGCGCGGACTCATCGCCCAGTGCCGAGATTCTCCAAATCCCCACCCTGAATCTCGCAGGATACCAAGTGCCCCTATGGAAAAGCTATACCCGTCGCCTACGGCTTAGCGGCAACTATTAGCGTTAAGTTAAGGCGCAGCCTCAGCCTGTTTTCGCTTGGTGTAGTCGAAGTTGCGCTGATACTCCCGCAACTTCGTTTGAGCCGTTTCGTAGTTGGCGCTATCAGGTGAAACTTCTTCTAGGAGCAGAATCGCTTGGTTCCACTGACTCGCCACAGCAGACCAATCTTCCTGAGTTTCGGCTGACTGCCCCAAAGTTGAGGCTTGTGTGGCTCGATTGATCGCTTGCCGAAATGGATCATTGGCATCTACTGGCTTAGTAGATTGAGTTAGAGCCGTTTTCGGGGATGCAGTCGGCGTTGTCGCTGGCAGCTCAGGAGATGTTGCTGGATCGGAAAGCGAAGGTGCGGTGACAGGTTCAGGCTGCGGAAGTTGCCGCTGTTGATAAGCATCAATACCAAACCAGGTACCAGCAACAATTGCAATTCCAGAAAGCACCGCCATTGTGATTTTGAAGATGCTGTAAGGGCGATCGCCTAACACCTCTCCTGTTTGGGCATTCACCATCACCTGATACTGCTTATTGTTGAAGCGGTAAGCCGAAAGCCACACAGGTAAAAGAATGTGCTTAAAGGTAATGGCACTATAGGCCGTGGAAACAGAATGCACTCGCTGCTCATCTCCTCCAATATTGCAGCATACATCCGAGTGAATCACTGGAGCCATCTTGCCTTTGGCGGTTTCAAATCCTTCTTGCAAAGTGACTTGATACCGTTGAGCCTTAAACCCTGCCAAAAACGAAGGATTATAAGGAGCTAACCGAGACAAATCCCAAGGCTCCAACTCTTCTAGGCGCTCAATATTTGCAGACTGTGAAGCTGCTACCAACACATCATCAAAGAAGCGATCGACTCGACCAGATACAGAATTCCAGCGAGTATGCCGCACTTGGCGCGTCTTAGTAACCGTTTTGCCCTCAGAATCAGTTTCTTGATAGGTTTCTGTCACATAGTAATAAGTCCCCCGCTCCCCTTGGTAATGGCTCACCGTGAAAGAATCGTAGGTCCAAAAGGGCAAATACATCCCTTGCAACCCTTCGTGTTGCGCCATTTTTTTCAGACCATTGGGTGCAAACCAAAGCTTGCCTAACCAGTGGTGAATTTTTTCACGAGCGGCTTTTTGCCCCACACTAAACGGCAACACGGCCTCTGGGGTAATAAGGGGATCTGCTGACTTGGGCTGAGCCACAATACTGGTGGCGCAGAAGGGACATAGCCCAGCCACATCGGGTGGCTCAAACTCAATTTGCGCCCGACAGCCCGGACAAACCACTTCCAGCGCCGTCGTTGAGAGCGCCGCCATTTTCGTCCGACCTGTATTGAGATATTCCTCATACGATCGCTCCACCACTTGCTCTGCACTCTGAGGAATAAGTTCCTCTCGACCGCAGTAAGGACATTTCAGTTGACCTGCTTGAGGGTTGAACTGCAAACTTGCCCCACAACCAGGGCAAGGAAATTGTTTAATCAGGGGTTGAGTAGCGGTCATGGGGGTTCGTTTAGCTCACCGGAGGCGCAGGTGGGATCGAAGCCAGAACTGTGGCTAGCTCAGGCACTTCTGCTGCCAACTTCCAACTTTCCATCCCCGATCGCCATACGTGAGTTTGAGTCGTTAAGCCATTTTGAGGTAGTTGCTCTGGCGTAAATGGCCCCAGATTCTGGCCACCCCGCGAAACAAACCACTGAATTTGGACAGGTGGTGGAGGGGGTGTTGTAAGCGCAGCGGGAGGTGCTACAGGTGCAGGCGGTGCCGCTTGTCCACCTTGAAGATTAGAGATGAGCTGCTGCCCCATCGCCAAACCCACGCCAAAATCCAGTGCTTGATTGCCGCCCCCTGGATTGTTAGCCGAGGCCTCAACCGCGTTAGCTGCTTGGAACTGAGCATATTGCTGCATGTTGCCTAAAATACCCATCGAAGCCCGTTTATCCAGGGCAGTCTCGACTTCAGGGGGTAGCGAGACGTTCTCAATTAGTAACTGAGTGAGTTCTAGCCCAAATTGCTGCACCTCTGGCTGCATCCCAGCCCGGATGGTTTCGCCCATCTCCCCGTAGCGAGAAGCAAAATCAAACAAGGCAATGTTGCCTCGGCCAAACCAGGTGGCAAAGGCCGTGATGATCATGTTGCGGATTTGATCGCTGACTTCATCCACCTGAAACAGGCCATCTGTACTTACGAGCTGGCGAATCAGTTGAGCCGGGTCTGCCACTCGGATGTTGTAGCTGCCAAAGGCCCGCAGACGAACTGGACCTAATTCTGGATCGCGAATCGTAATGGCGTTGGGTGTGCCCCACTTCAAATTGGTGAAAATCTTGGTGTTGAAAAAGTAAACTTCTGCCTTGAAGGGAGAGTTAAACCCGTACTTCCAGCCGCGTAGGGTGCTGAGAACAGGTAAATTTTGTGTCGTTAATTCGTAAAGGCCAGGGCTGAAGGTATCCGCAATTTGGCCTTCGTTGACAAATACAGCCTTCTGCCCAGGTCGTACCGTCAGCTTAGCCCCCATCTTAATTTCGTTGTTGTGGCGCTGAAACCGATAGGCGATCGTATCGTTGCTTTGATCGAGCCACTCAACGATATCGACAAATTCGCCTTTAATCTTGTCAAAAATGCCCACTCGGTTTTCTCCTAGATTTACCTGAGCTAGTCCTTGGACTCGTAATCGTTTGGTTGTGCTACTAGATACCTATCTACTTAGTGCCCATTTAGTAGGCAGAGTCATCATTTGAATTCAAAAATCTTGGATAAAGTTCCAGAAAAAGCCATTTAGCTACACAAACCTTGACGAGCTGAGCTGAAATCAGTAACTTTCAGGAAAACTTTATGAATTTTGACGAAAACGGGCAAACTGAACTAGGGGAAATTCGGGAGCTATGCTACCTAGAATTCGCCTCTCGTGAGTCGCGTCCCTGCATAGAACCGTGAGGTGGAGCCATGAAAATCATGCACAGAGCAATCACAATTTTGGGAGCCCTTGTTCTTTTGGGTGGACTAAGCCCGGTGGGACTGGCCCAATCGGAAAAAACCAAGCAGCCTAAGGCTCAAGATTTCTATCGCAGCGGAGCCCAGCAAGCCAAACAAGAAAATTACGATGCGGCTCTGAAAGAATTCGATCAGGCGATCGAGCTGAATCCGAATTATGGTTCCGCTTATGTGAATCGTGGCTACATTCGGTCTACGCTGGGCGATAAAGAAGGGGCACTCGCTGACTTCAACCAAGCGATCGAGCTGAATCCGAATGATCCGACGGCCTATGTGAACCGGGGCAACCTTTATTACCAAGGTGGCAACTCTCAAGCGGCCTTAGAAGACTTTAATCAAGCGGTTACACTCAAGTCTGACTATGCTGCTGCCTATCTCAACCGAGGGTTTGTACATTCTTCTCTAGGAGAGAGCCAAGCCGCTCTGGCAGATTTTGACCAAGCAGTGAAGCACAACTCTAACTACGCAGAAGCTTATTTGAACCGAGCAGTCATTCGGGCCGCTCTAGGCGATCGCAATGCCGCTCTAGACGATCTCGATCGTGCTGTGCAGCTCCAGCCTAACTATGCGGAAGCTTATTTCAATCGGGGATTTGTCCGCGCCGCAAATGGTGACCAAACGGGGGCGGTTGACGATTTCACAGCGGCTATTCGAGTACGCTCTAGCTACGCGGAAGCCTACGGAAACCGGGGTTTTGCCCTGGTAGCGATGGGACAACCTCAAGTGGCGATCGCTGATTTCAATCAAGCCATTCAACTACAGCCCAACTACGCAGAAGCGTATAAGGGTCGAGGGGATGCTCGTGCAGCTTTAGGTGATCAGCAGGGGGCAACCAGCGATTACTCCCAAGCCTTGGAGATCAATCCCAACTATGCGGTGGCCTATGCGACTCGGGCTAAGGCTCGCTCGAATGCAGGAGATGCTCAAGGAGCGCTGGAAGACTACACCCAAGCGCTGAGCATGAACGCCAGCGACGATACTGCCTATACCGAGAGGGGCATGAACCGTAAAGCTGCTGGAGACCCAGATGGAGCGATTGAAGACTACAGCCAAGCCATTCAAATTAATCCAGGCAATGCGGATGCCTATTTCCAGCGAGGCTTACTGCAATTGAGCCAAGGCAATCGCCAACAGGCATTGGCGGATATGGAAACAGCTGCAAATCTCTATCTCAAATTGGGTCAAGCCGATGGTTACCGTAATGTCTTGGCTCAGCTCAACCAAGTCCGCTAAACCTGTTTAGTGGCTGTCTCTCTGGTGGTGAACTGTTCAGATTTCAAGACCTGCGATCGCACTGGCTAACGATGATCTAACTACTGATCTGGCTTGGCCAGTGTGCTTGGTTGGTGCAATTATTATGGATACTGAATTTTTGAGTTCGCCACTTAAACTTCTTCGGGTTGAGGCTCGTCTAAGTTCGTAAGGCGATCGCTTGTGAGTAGCTCATTGACTTGCTCTAAGCTCCAATAATGATCCAGGCGATCGCTTACTAACGGCAGAAGCATCTGGACACGGTCTTCTAGCTCTACCAAATATTCTAAAAGCTCCATAGAACTTAATTACTCCCCTGAGTGACTTCATTCGCACTCATTTTTATTGCTGTTAACTTCATCACTAAGGCTTTCCAGCACTCAGCATCTCTTGACTCATTGTGTAATTCTTAGGTACTAGAAAAGCGACTTAAATACCAAGAATATGTGATTTTCATCACAGACTAAAACGGCTCAGTCAGACTACCGGGCGCTTTTGATCTGCTTACTATACTCACTCAAAGGCCACTTCAGCACTAAGAGCTATAGAAGCAAGCCATTTCCAGGAGGTTTTGTATTCCTACACACTGGAAAATTTTAGTAGCTTACCAGATTAATTTTGCTCGACTGTGGAGAAGTTGTTAGACCAACCATTTCCACAGTCATAACTCTGGTAAGTACTGTGATGTAGTGAATTACAGGGAGTGATCAAGGATTTAGCATGGATGTGAATCAGATTTATCAGCAATATGCCGATGGGGAACGTGACTTCAGAGGCGTAGATTGGAGCGATGTTGACTTATCAAACGCCCATTTAATTGAGGTTGATTTAACTGGAGCTAACCTCAGCCGCGCTAACTTAGCTGGCACCAATTTAGCCTTAGCTAAATTAACAGGAAGCAATTTGAGCAGTGCTAACTTGAGCCGTACTAACTTAACCGGAGCTGACCTAAACCGAGCAAATCTCCGGCGAGCAAAGCCTGTGGGGGCTATTCTGATCGGGGCAGATCTAAGTCAAGCCGATTTTTCAGAGAGTGATTTGACAGGAGCCATTCTCAGTGCGGCTAATCTGCAAGGCGTCAATTTGCGAGCCGCAGTTTTGCGAGAAACGGATTTAGTCGGAGCCAATTTAACTGGAGCGACTTTACAGAAAGCGAATCTGAGTGATGCCAATCTAAAAGGGGCGATTCTACGCAGCGCTGAACTAGTAGGTGCCAACTTAACCCGGGCCAACTTAGCAGGAGCAGATTTGCTAGGTGCCAACTTGAGGGATGTGATTATGCTTGACAACATCATCTACGAATAGCCATCATTTTTGGGCTAAGGATAAGTGGTTGTTAGGTGAGGTGTGCATGCAGAAGTGGGAGTATTGCGAAGTTTTCTATTTTGTCAACCGGGTTGGTTCTACCTCGACCCTAAGGCTACAGCTCAATGGGGAACAGCAGAATAACGTTTCTAGCGTGATTGAGTTTCTCAATCGACTCGGTCGGCAAGGATGGGAACTGGTGAGCCACGTGGTCAACCAAGAGATCATCTCGCGAGATGATTACGGCAAGTATATGTACACCAGTACCTTCAACACGCTGACCTTCAAACGCCCTCTACCAAGTTAGAAGAGCTAGACTATTAGCTTTTCCCCAACGATTACTTGCTCACGGGTTGTGCATCTCAGCCACATGATTCACTCACAGATCTCCGTTGGCCCAATGCTCCTCCCGTGAACTTGAAGTTAAGCTGACACTACTGTTTTTCAAGCGTTTTGCAAGACTCTCAGCGGTTTTGCAACAGTTTTGCACGATTAGCCACAGTTTAGACTCATACCAATTTCTAAAAATCGGGCTACAAATGATTGGCTGTAGGGGCGAACGGCCGTTTGCCCCTACGAATATCTGTAAAGAGAATTTAGAGAATTGGTATTACCCAACCAACTCGAGGCGGCACTTGATCGGAGACTGCTAAGTACGGGAATGGCAGTAGTACCGCTTGGTGAAATTTTTAACGGCATTTACGGTCTTGAATAATTACTAGCTAACTACCAGGCAATACTTTTTCATGTCTTCGTCTCAGTAGATCTACTCCCCACCAAGCTGCTCAGTTGCAAGATTGGGGTTAGTACAGATCCGGAATCATCCAGTCGGGCTTTGTTGTCAACTCTATCGCTAGTTTTTCTTGCAGGTTCTAGTGACGCTGGTACCCGCCTGCCCTTAAATTCAGATTTCCTAAAGCTTAAATTACCCTTTTAAGTGGCGATATTCGGTGAATTATCTGAGAACCTAAAAGGAGACTGTGATTATACGGGATCTTAGTTCCTTGCGATTACTCAGTATAATTAGCACCTTGCTTAGATAGTGGTGATCGAGGAATCATCAGCCACCGTACGTATTCATTCAACAGCCCTATTGGAGAATGCATCTAGCATGGAAACTTTAGCTTTTGTTCATACCGCCGTCGCCTACGCTGACCCTGATTCAGAGCCACAATTTTCTTTCCAGCCGCTTAACTTCAAACTCCTCAATTCTGGATGGATGAGCTTGGTGGCGATCGCGATCGGCTTGGCAATTCTCAGTACCACTTCAGATGCAATGGCGGCAGTTATAAAACGTGGCTCTAGTGGCAGTCTCGTCGGCACTATACAGTCAGCCTTGGTTAATCGTGGCTACAACACGGGTGGCGTGGATGGTGTTTTTGGTCCTGCGACTGAGTCGGCTGTCATTCGCTTTCAGCAACAACAAGGACTGAGCGCTGATGGCATTGTCGGTGCGGCAACAGCGGCGGCTCTAGGCATCAATAACGGCAGCATCACTGGTGGTGGCGGTGGTGGCGGTGGCGGTGCTCCTGGCACTTACACTGTTACTGCTGGAAGTGGGCTACTGATCCGCTCCAGCCCTAGTCGAGGAAGTGCGGTAATCGGCAGTTTGGGGTACGGCGGGCAAGTGAGTGTTACCAGCAATCGGGCCTCTGGGGACGGTTACACATGGGCACAGCTTGCGGGCGGTGGCTGGGTAGCAGCAGACTACCTCAGCACTGGCGGTGGTGGCGGTGGTGGTGGCGGCGGTGGCGCGCCGAGCGGTGCGGTCACGATTTCGACCAATGGCAGCGCTCTCAACATTCGCTCTGGTCCCGGTGCTGGCTACGGTGTAGTTGGCAGTTTGTCCAATGGCTCACGAGCTAGCATCACTGGGCGCACCTCTAACGGCTGGTATGAACTGGCTAATGGAGGCTGGGTTTCTGGCTCTTGGATCTATTAACTTCGATCTATTAACTTCTGACCTTTAGCGCCCAATCTGCGGAACTGTGGGCAGAGAGAAATCTAAGGGAGCGCGATCGCCTAGATGTTGGGTGGCAGCCGAGGACTGATTTGCCGTTTGCCATTGGCTGAGCACCTGAGCAACCTGCGATCGCGTCATCCCAGGTTGAATTTCTGGGCGATACAACATCCGCAGCAGCGCCTTATCAATTTCGCTGTATTCGGTGGGGTCAGTCCAGCCCTGGAAAAAGATGCTGTCGGGGTAGCGGTTAGAATCTTGCATCAAGCCAAGCGATTGGGTCAGTTCTTCGCGGATCAGGTGCGATCGCTCCTTCTGGCTCACCCCGACGGTCGAAATCAAAATTTTGGCGTTATAAATTGTGTTCTGCTGGTCCCAATACGTCCAGAAAAAGCCGTAATTAAGTGCTTGGTAGTTCGGTTCATAGCGTCGGAAATCGGACTCCGGTACAAAGTAGATTTCCATGTTGGGGTTGTCTTGATCCATTTGCAGTTGCAGCCCCTCTGTGACCCCCTCAATATCTTGGACGACTGCCTGTAACGTGCGTAGATCTTCTGGAGTGGGTGACCCGTGAACTTTAATCTTTACCGGACCCTGCCATTTCCGCACCCTAGAGGTTGAGGCACCAAACTCGCCACCCATTGCCACTTCTAAGAAATAGCTGATTTGTTCTGGGGTGTAGCTAGGTAGCCCTAGGCTCTTGGGGCGCAGCGTTGTTACCTTTGTGGTGTTGGCTGAGCTGGGTTGAGGACGAACGGCGATCGCAGGCGAGGTCGCAAGAGGTGAAACTGACCGAGCTGACGGAACTGGCAATGGCGATCGCTGCATCTGTACCAAGTCACTCCGCACCCAGCCTGCTAAGCGAGTTCGCTCAAAGCGAACATAACTCCAATTTGCACCATCTTGCCCCCGCGCTTCTCGCAACACCTCAACGCGATCGCCAACCCATCCTGTAGAAACCAGAGATGCGACCGTGGATGGGGCCGAACGCACATTAATTTGCGAATCTGCATACCTCGCTTGCAACATCGCAGGTTTTGCCCAACTCGGCAACCCTACACTCAGGGCGATCGCCGTAGGAGTCAAGGCAAACAGAACCATCTGATGCATCGCCGCTAGCAGACTGAGTTTCACTGTCATGGTGCTCTTAAGTTTCAAAACGCTGGGGGTACTAAACATAATTCCCCACTTTATTCGGAGTGTCTGGTCCCACATCCGTCTGATTTACCCAAATTGATTGACCGAAGGCATAGGTGCTAGAAATTGGTGCGAAAAATTGGCGCGATCGCCTTCTCAGTCGCGGCAAGCCACAATAGTCTTTACGGGTGTCTTGTCCCCAGACCCAGAAGCGAACCCGGAAGGGGAACCGTTGTGTAAATTACTTGGAGAAATTGCGTCATGACCCTTGCCCAACTGACCCTTGCTCAGCTATTCGATGGTGCCAATCTGTTTGTGCTGCCTTTCTGGGGGTTGATGATTCTGCTGCCCAACTGGAGTGTGACTCGGCGCGTCATGAGTTCGCTACTTCCATTTGTGGTCTTAGCAGCGCTGTATCTCTATCTGTTTGTCAGCACGATTACGCCGGAATCAGCTGAAGCTTTGTCTAACCCTCAGCTAGCCGATATTGCTCGGTTTTTTGCGGTCGAATCTGCTGCCGCTACTGGTTGGGTGCATTTCTTGGTCATGGATTTGTTTGTCGGTCGCTGGATTTATTGGGAAGGCCAGCGTACTGGCATTTGGACCATTCACTCGATCGCTCTTTGTTTATTTGCGGGCCCTCTAGGCTTGCTGTCTCACATCCTCACCACCTGGATCGCTCAAACCTGGTTTAGCTCATCTACACCTGCCACCGAGACAGCCGAAGCATCATCAAAAGTGTCATCAGAAGCTTAGACTTGATACTGTTGCCGCTCAGACTTCAATGCTGCCTTGACGCGCTCATACTCCGCTTCAATGTGTTGCATCAGTTCTCTGGCTAATTCGATTTCGTTAGGATAAGCGATCGCGCCTAGCTCTTCACATAGGGCTGCCAGGGTTTTAGCTCCTAAGGTCACGCTGCTGATTTTCAGACTATGGGCGGCCTGCTGCAATAAATCCAGATCTTCCTGAACGATCGCCATCCACATGCTCTGGAGCACTTTAGCGCCATCTTCCAAGTAGGTATCGATCACTTCGACTAAAAATTCAATGGCATTCTCGCCTACCAACTCTTGTAAGGCTTGTAACGCCTGTCGATTCAGCACATCTTCTGGCGATCGCGTTTCTCCACTCCGTAAGGTTTGGCTTTTGGAGGGACAACCATTTAAGGCTTTCACAAGCGTATCTAGTCGAATCGGCTTGCTCACATAGTCATTCATCCCAGAGGCTTTGCAAAGCTCGCGATCGCCCTGCATAGCGTTGGCAGTCATGGCAATGATGTAGGGGCGGGTGTCTGGAGACCACTCCTGACAAATACGGCGAGTGGCAGTGAGGCCGTCCATTTCTGGCATTTGCACATCCATCAGGACCAGGTCGTAAACCTGTCGTCGCAAGGCCGAAAGCACCTCTAAGCCATTAGCCGCAATATCTGCTCGGTAGCCCAACTGTTGCAACAAATGTAAAGCGACTTTTTGGTTCACCACATTGTCTTCGGCCAGCAAAATTTTGAGAGGATGACGTTCGGCAATTTGGGCATCAAAGCGAGAGAAACTAGAGCGAGTTGAGCGTGCTGGGGTAGGCACTCCGGCAAAAATTTCATTCAAGGCATCATAAAAGTGGGATTGTTTCACAGGCTTGCTCAGAACTGCCGCAAAGTTTGCGCTTTGCCTTTCAATCCCAGATTGTCGGAGGGTCGTCAATAAAATCAGTAATAACTGTGAGCAATCTTGTTGCTGGCGGATGGCAGTAGCGAGCGTTAAACCATCTGTGGTGGGCATTTGCTGATCAATCACAGCAACATCAAACTGTTCTCCTTGACGTAACCAAGTCAACGCCTCTGTGGCGGAGCTGGCTGCTCGTGCCCGCATGCCCCAAGACTGAGCTTGTAGCATTAAATTCTGCCGACTGGTGGCATTATCATCCACGATTAGCAGCCGTTTCTTGGCTAAGCTGGGCAACCGCATATTGAAACTGGTTGATAAGTCCTCCGCAACTTGGGCAATCACGGAGAAGTAGAAAGTAGAGCCAGCGCCCACCTCACTATCTACCCAGATCCTGCCTCCCATCATTTCGCTCAGACGCTGGCTAATCACCAGACCCAAACCTGTACCGCCATATTGACGGCTGGTGGAAGAGTCAATCTGGGTAAACGGTTGAAACAGGCGGTCGAGGCGATTGCTGGGAATCCCTACTCCCGTATCGCGAATGGCGAATCTCACGGCATATTCTGTATTGTCAGAAGACTCAGCATTGTAGCTACGCAGTAGTTGACGTGCCTTAACTTCTACGGTCACTTCGCCAGTTTCCGTAAACTTGACGGCATTGCCAATCAAATTCACCAAAATCTGCCGTAGCCGAGTGACATCACCCACGAGCGCCACAGGCGTATTCGGTTCAATTAGATAAGCTAGCTCTAAATTCTTCTCAGCCGCTCTGGGGGCTAGTAAATCTAGAACACCTTCAATACAGGTGCGTAAGTCAAAGGGTTGCTCTTCTAGATCCAGCCTGCCCGATTCAATTTTGGAGAAGTCGAGAATATCGTTAATGATGGCAAGTAACGATTCGCCACTGGTACGAATGGTTTCAGCAAAGTCTTGCTGCTGAAGGGTGAGGGGGGTATCTAATAACAATCCTGTCATCCCAATCACCGCATTCATTGGTGTCCGAATTTCGTGGCTCATGGTGGCCAGAAATTCACTTTTAGCTCGGTTGGCGGCTTCGGCTGTCTGCTTAGCTTTTTCTAAGGCTAGATATTGCTCAGTTAAGCGTTCTCTTTGGTCAGTTTCTTGTTCTAGGAGGCGGGCTTGGGCTAGAGCAATGCCTACTTGGTCAGCTACTGCTTCTAGCAAACTAATTTCTTCTAGAGTCCAATGGCGATAGGCATCACACTGATGCAGAGAGATGACGCCATTGGGTTCGCCTTGATAGGAAGTCCGCACAGCCAGCAGCGACTTCAAGCCCATTTGCTCCCAGGCCGCGATCGGACTCTGAAAAGATGAATCGATGCTGATGTTATCAGCCGCGATCGCTTGGTCCTGCGCTAACACAGAAACGATAAACGGATTGCTAGCAACTGGAACATTGATCAGAGACACCGAATCATAACCAGGCTCTAAATACTCAGCCACGACTGGAATTTGAGGCGAGGGACTGGTGACATAAGTCCGAATCAAGCAGCGATTGACACTAAATGCTTGACCAATCTGCCACACCGCCGTCCGAAAAATTTGTTGAGTATTTAAGCTCCGCCGAATCTCCTGCGTAATCTGTTTTAGCAATACAGCTCGATGAAACTGCTGATGGAGTGCTGCCTTCGCTTGTTGCCGCTGAGTAATGTCTCGATAGCTGATGACAGTTCCCACAATCTTGTCACCAATCTTCTGCGGCTTGGAATAACGCTCAAAACTTCTGTCATCCTTCAACTGGAAAATAGCACAGCTCACCGCCTCAGGCCTTGTATAGGACTTCTGAACTTGAGCGAGAAACTCTTCTGGTTCTTGCAGTTGCCCTAGAGCAAAGTCAACAAACTGCTGATCCTGCCGCGATGCCATAATTTCATCAGAAACTTGCCATAGCTCGACAAATCTGCGGTTCCAAATCACCATCTTTCCAGTGGTATCTACTGCTAAGATGCCGTCAGCGGTTGACTCTAGGGTTGCCTGTAGCAGCGAAAAAGATTGATCTAGCTCTTTCTCGGTAGAGCGCCGTTCTGTGACATCAATTCCAGTGGCAACGACATACTCCACCACTTCAGCACAGTCTAGGAGCACTGTATTAGACCAAGCAATTAAACGACGATCGCCCTCTTTAGTCAGCCAATAATTTTCATGGTGGTTAGGAAACTGCCCTGCTCGTAACTCGGCAAATACAGCCTGAACCATTGTGGTCTCTTCGGGGACGGTAAAAAGATCCCAAAAAGGTTGACCTCGCACTTCAGCAAATGAATAACCTGTGATTTGCTCACAGGTGCGATTGAAGCGCACAATTCGTCCTTGAGTATCCAGCACAATCACTAAAGCAGCAGAGGTGTCTAGGATAGTGGACACAAAATTGCGCTCTTGCCATAGAGCTTCTTCTATTTGCTGACGCTCTCGGACTTCTCGATCTACCAAGTAGTAAACGATTGAAAGAATCACAAGATACAGCAATAGCCCCACCGAGAACATCACCAGCGTTTGTTGAGTGCTGGTTGCAGTTGCTTGTGATTGTTGTCGCAGCAATTGCTTGGCTTGTTGCTGCATTGCTACAGTCAGCTCTTGAATATCATCAAGGTTGTCTTTATTTTCATCTGCCAGTACACGCTGTACGGCGGACTCCAGCCCGTACTGGCTACGCAAATCAATGGTTTGCTGTAGCTCCATCAGCCTTCGGGAAATTAACGTCTCTAAGGCCTTAAAGTTTCGCTGTTGGCTGAGGTCATGATGAGTCAAGCTGCGGAGCTGATTTAGGTCTTGCTTAATACCCTGCAAAGCCTCTTTGTAAGGGGCTAAATAATAGGTTTTACCTGTGATCAGGTAGCTCCGCTGGTTGGCTTCAGCTTCCTTGAGTTGGGCGACAGTATCTCCTAAGCTCTCTAACAAATAATGGGTTTGCTCAACCGAATTGCTGGCTATTTGAAGCTGAGTGGCACTCCGATGTGCCGCAAACCCAGTCATCAACAAAACGCCTGCTACGAGGGCAAAACCACTGCGAATCTTAAAACGCAGGTGATATCGCTTTTTTTCCGGCTGCTTGCGCTCGACTGCGGTATGGGCAAGGCTGGCTAAATTACGCCGCAACTCTAGTTGGGTTAAGACTTGGCGAGCTAGAGCGTATAAGGCTTCAATTTGCCACTCACTGAGCTGACGGGGTACATAGTCAATCACGCAGAGAGTCCCTAACGGATAACCTTCTGGTGTGACCAAAGGGACGCCCGCATAAAAGCGGATATGGGGTGCTGAAGTAACGAGAGGGTTGTTGGCAAACCGCTCATCCGCTAGTGCGTCTGGAATAATGAATATTTTTGGTTTGTGGAGAGCATGGGCACAAAAGGCAACGTCTCTAGGAGTCTCCTGAACACTCAACCCCACCTTTGATTTGAACCATTGTCGCCTTGCATCTACCAAGCTGACTAAGGCAATGGGAGTTTCACAAATCTGAGCTGCTAGACGAGTCAAGTCATCAAAGGCTTGTTCTGGAGCGGTATCCAGAATGTTGTACTGAGAGAGAGCTTCAAGCCGTGCTGATTCGTTGCTAGGCAGAGGTGCCTTCATTGTCAATCTCCCATTGAGCAGCCCATTCTCTTTCGTGCTGTTAATGCTGTTAATTTTAGCGATCGCCACCAGCGCGACCCCAACAGCGCTAGATTTGGCCCAGAAGCGGATTGATGATTGATTAAACTTTGTGCAAACATTCAATCATTCCTAGGCTGCTAGCCTTCAACACCCAGTCCTCACCTCAAACCTACCCAAACCTTGGTTGAACCCGCCCAGGTTCAGAAGTCTCAGGCTACCCAAGTCTAGTGGTAACTAACACTGTCCTGTAGTATTCCCGAAAAATTACTTTCGGCAATGGTCCCGCTCGCAGAACAGAATCATTGCTGAGATCACTGCTGAGGAGACCCGCTTATGTTTCAACGCTATCAACTCCATCGACCGACTGATTTAAGCTTGCCATATCCTTACTTGTATCACTGCACACAGTTGGCGATCGCGTTGGTTTCCAGCTGTGCGGTTGCCTTAGCAGTGGGGCAGTCTAGTCTGGCCGCTTTTATCTCACCTCAACGCAGTCAGCAGGGAATGGTGGTGTCGGCTCATCCCCAGGCAAGCGATGCAGGGCTGACGATGTTACGGCAGGGCGGCAATGCCGTAGATGCAGCCGTCGCTACAGCCTTTGTCCTCTCAGTCGTAGAACCTTTTTCGGCGGGCATCGGTGGGGGTGGCTTCTTACTATTCCATGCGGGTAAAACGGGTAAAACCACAGCCCTAGACTTTCGCGAGCAAGCACCGCAATTAGCCACTCGCAATATGTTTTTGGATGAGCAAGGACGAGTTCGCCCCCAAGCCAGTGTGGATGGACATCTAGCGGTGGCAGTGCCAGGAACGGTGGCGGGACTTTATGAAGTGCATCGCCGCTACGGCCAGTTGCCTTGGTCAAAAGTGGTCAATCCAGCGATTCAATTGGCGCAAGGCGGTTTTGAGATTACGCCTCGCTTTGTTGGGTCTGCCGCAGCTCGTAAAGCAGTAATTTTGCGAAATTCAGCAGCACGGCAAGTTTTCACTCGCGATGGTGTTTTCTATAAAGTTGGCGATCGCTTAGTGCAGCGCGATTTAGCCAAGACATTGCAGGCGATCGCTCAAGATCCCCAAGCCTTTTATCGAGGCTGGATTGCGGCGGCGATCGCCCGTGATATGGCTAAAAATGGCGGCTTAATTACAGCTAAAGATCTCCAGCTTTATCGCCCAACTTGGCGCACTCCGATTTGCGGCCCGTTTCGGCAATACCAAGTTTGCTCTATGCCACCCCCTTCGTCTGGGGGAGTTCACTTATTAGAAATTTTGAATATTGTGGGCGACGCCGACCTCAAGAGTTGGGGTTGGCACAGCCCTGATGCGTTGCATTTGCTGGCCAGCGCCATGCAGATTGCCTATGCCGATCGCGCGGTCTTTTTAGGCGATCCTAAGTTTGTCCAAGTTCCTGTTAAAGCTCTGACCAGTCGAGCTTATGCGGCCACAAGGCGTCAAGAAATTCCACCTCGACAGGCCCGCTCCTCCAAAGTCGTTAAGGCGGTTGATCCAGCGGTTCTAAAACGGTTTAAGACAACAGCCGAGTCTGATGATACGACTCACCTGACTGTAGTTGACCCAGCTCGCAATGCGGTCAGCCTCACCTTTACGGTCAACGGCCCGTTTGGAGCTGGAGTCGTGGCACCCGGTACAGGAATTTTGCTCAATAACGAAATGGATGATTTTGCGATCGCCCCTGGCATTCCCAATCTCTATGGTTTAGTGGGTAATGATGCCAATGCAGTTGCCCCTGGCAAAATCCCCCTATCCAGCATGACCCCAACCATCGTGACGGAGCGGGGAAAACTGCGCTTAGCCGTAGGCTCTCCCGGCGGTAGCACGATTATTACCACCGTCCTCCAGATCATTCTGAACGTTCTGGTCTATGACATGGATGCTGGGGCTGCCATTTCTGCCTCTCGCATCCATCATCAATGGCTCCCCGACGAACTTAGGGTAGAACCTTGGGGACTGGATGCAGCCACGCTGAAGGACTTGCGACAACGTGGCTATCAGATTCAGGAGCGATCTCCTTGGGGAAATGCCAACTTGATTGTAGTAGCACCCAATGGACAACTACAAGGAGCAGCCGATCCCCGTGGGGAAGGAGCAGCCCGAGGCTTATAACTTCAATTATGAAATTGATGGAACCGAGTTTGGTTTTAACTTAAGAGAGCTAGGCGTGGCGCAAAACTGCTGGAGCTTACGCAGCCCGCCGTACCACTTCTAGCTCTAGCATGGCGTCGATCATGGCCCAAGCCTTGCCTAAAGCTTCATTCAATTCAGTAACTCGAATGCCATAACGCACTTTGCCGCGTTGCCACTGCAACCATAAACCTCGATTTTGCTCTGATTGCTTCAAATAAATCGGGATGGTGTGGTAAGTCGTGTAGGGTTTTAAAGGAGCCATTACTAAAACCTCGATGCCAAAAATGGTGATATTTATTCAAAAAATAATTGTGGACTGCACCCAGGTAATCGTAAGAATTTAATGCTATCTATCCGTAGATTCTAGTGGAATGCTGAGGCAGCTCAATCTATCTTTTTAGATAAATTATTAATTCCCTCTAAAGATATATAGAAATGTAGCGATCGCTCTCGGTAGTTATTTTTTGTGGCTCTGGAATACAACTTAAAAGCTAGCTGAAATAGTTTTTAATTAGCTATAAATATTTAGTCTTAAAGCTGTGTAAGTTTCTAGTAAACTTATCTTTTTTAATAGAAAAATTAGCTAATCCTGAACTTCGGGGGTGACGGTGTTTGTTTACCAATTCACTTGGTGAAGCGCCTCTCACAACCCATTAACCTGAATCAATCTGATCCATCATTTATGGCTGCTATATTCCTACTCAAATCTCAGAGTTGGCTGAAATTGAGGTGAGAGATTAGGATAGAGGCTTCGATTGCAGTGAGCAGATTGCAGTGAACAGAGCCTGACCAACTCATTTGGGAGTCAATGCTATGGAAGCTATGGAACCAACCATGACTCACGCGCTAAAAGAGTGGGCTGTCGCTGTCAGTGCTTTGGTACAGGGGCAAACCATTTTGCTACTGCGGAAGGGGGGCATCAAAGAGCAAGGAGGTACTTTTAGAGTGGCTCATGACTCAGTGGTGCTGTATCCCACCTATGAGCACCAAAAACCTGCTTTGCTCAAACCTGCCTATGCCGCTCAAGTCCAACCCGTAGCCTCTGGATGGCACCCTGAGACTGTGCCAATCAGCGCTTGGGCTCAAATTACCCACATTCTTCAGGTCGTAGAGGCAGCAACTGTCGCTCAACTCCTGCCCTACCACATTTGGAATGAGCGGTTTGTCAGCGATCGCTTAAAGTGGAAACCCCGCACCCCGCTCTATCTCTTATTATTGCGGGCCTATCGCCTGCCCCAAACTCAAATGATTCCCTATCGTTTAGAGTATGGAGGTTGCCAGTCTTGGATTGATTTAGCTACTCCAATATCACTGGTTGACTCAACTCCAGTGCTCAGTGACGCAGAGTACGCTCGCCAAACTGAGGGGATTCAGGCGATGATCAACGAATCGATTGTGAAGACCACAGCAACTTCTCTATAAAATAGCGCTATCCCACGGACGCATTCCTCAATTAGCAGTCACAACTATGCCTAAGCAAAGAACTCGGTTAGCTCCTCGCACACCTGCTCGTGAAAGACAGCCTTTATCTTTTACCTTAGAGGATATTACGCAAAGGGATTTCTTTGTCGCTTTAGGAATTTGGGTGATTTTAGAAGTTCTGGGTCTGGTGCTGTTTCCAGCCCTAGGACTCATTCAACCAGGCGATCGCTTGAATGGCTGGATCGCAACTAGTGTGCCAGTCGGAGTCATTGGGGCGTTTTTAGTTGGGGCAAGCTCCCAGTACATCAACGTCACAGTTGATCGCGCAGACAGAACCAACAAGCCTTTGCAGATTTTATTAGGACAAGCTGTGGGTTGGCTGGGTCTAGCTGGCGTGCTCTTCCCATTGCTTGTAGTAGCTGTTGAATTTTTCACTAAGACTCTTGGCAAAGCGGGCTGAAGCTGAGTTGCCGTTCTACCAGCGGAGCTACGTCTATTTCTTTGGGGCTGTGCTTAGCTTGGGCGCTAGCTCGCTGGTCAACTTACGGGTGATATAAATTACCAAGCTCTTTTTTCTCAGCGTTCTTTACTCAGGCTTCATCATCGTTGCGCTGAGAGTTGGATCGATGAAGTTGGTGCTTGTGCTGAAGGAACTGTTCGCTTGAGTTGAGAATGGCCTGAAAGGAAAGCAACCGCAGCAGTAATGGCGATCGCGTGAATTACAACAGCGCTGCGAGAGGAGAAGGAGTCAGACATGATGACAACAGGAAATGAATGCCAATTTTGTTATGACATTCCCTCTGGCTCCTCCAGGTGATCCTACAGGTATTTCTCTGTAATCTCTGTCACAACTAGTCCTGTTCGGTCAAATTGTTCAACCAAATGTCTATGCAGTGGTGCGATGGCGATCGCTCGGTAGCTCTGTTGTTCCAGGATCTGTTGCCCAGGATCAGTCATGACTTCTCAAATTCCCACCAACTCAGACCCCAACCTTTTCGATTCGCTCACGCCCGCTCCTTTACTCAACAAACCTTCGCTGGAATCTCTAGGCGAGTTGAGAGCCAGAGCCTTAGAGCAGATCCGAGCGGGTTTGCGGCCTGGACAGCAGCAAATGGCGGATTGGCGAGGTGGCCCTCTGGCGGTCTCAGCGGTTCCGGGCGCAGGAAAATCAACTGGGATGGCAGGGGCAGCAGCGATCGCGATCGCCCGTTACCAATTGCATAGCAGCCGTCAACTGGTGGTCGTTACCTTTACCCGCTCAGCTGCCGCCAATATCAAGGCCAAGATTCGCCAAGCGCTGCGAACCATGTCTCTGCCGCAGGGTGGCTTTTTGGTACAGACATTGCACGGCCTAGCGTTGAACATTGCGACTCGCCATCCTGAGCTTTCTGGGCTTAACTTAGAGCGTCTGACTTTAATCTCTCCCACGCAAAGCCACCGTTTAATTCGGACTTGTATTGAGCAGTGGATTGCTGATCATCCGGCGCTATACCAGCGCTTGTTAGAAGGGCAACATTTCGACGGAGAAGAGACCGAACGGCTACGGCGGCAGTCAGTCCTACGAACAGAAGTCTTGCCAGAGCTGGCGCAAACGGTCATCCATGAAGCAAAAAGTTCTGGCTTGCTGCCCCAAGATTTGCAGCGCCTAAGCACAGAGATCACATCTGATGAATATTCCGTCTTAGAAGTCGCAGCAGGGCTGTATGAGCGGTATCAAGCTTTGCTGCGATCGCGAGATTTCATCGACTACGACGAAATGATTTTGTCTGCCTTGCGAGTGCTAGACAATGACAGTGCTCGTCAGCTTTGGCAAACTCAAACATTTGCTGTGTTTGAAGACGAAGCCCAAGACTCCACACCGCTCCAAACCAAGCTACTGGAGATTCTATCTACTAATCCCAGCGATGCCGAGCAACTACCCAACTTAGTGCGGGTGGGCGATCCCAACCAAGCCATCAACTCCACCTTCACCCCGGCTGACCCCATTTTCTTTCGTGACTTCTGCGAAAATTGCAGCACCCAAGACCGACTCGTAACGATGGATCAAGCGGGTCGCAGCACCCAGGTCATTATTGATGCCGCTAATTTTGTCTTGGCCTGGGTGAATCGTACCTATGGAACTCCGCGATCGCAGACCTCGCTAGCTGCCAACAGCACTACCTTACCTTTTCGACCCCAGCACATTCGCCCGGTTGATCCCGAAGATCCTCAACCGGATGCCAACCCCACTCCTACGGGGCGAGGGCTAGAGCTATACACTCCCCGCGACACCTATCACACCGTGGAACTGATTGGGCAGCGGGTGATCGAGCTGTTTGCTCAAGATCCCCAAACGCAAGCGGCCATCTTAGTCCGCGAAAACAAACAGGGGCGCTTTATCGCGGAGCGTCTAAGTTATCTCAAGTCAGACTACGGCATTGAAGTTTATGATGTCGGCGATCGCGATCGGCATTCGCGGGTTCCGGGTGAGATCCTAGCGCTGCTGCAATTCATCGATCGCCCTCATTCTCCCGATAACTTAAAAGCAGCACTCACAGTTTTAGTAGAGCGGCAGTTAATCCCCTCGCAGGATTTGAATGCGATCGCCAGCCTACCAGAGCAGTTTCTATATCCTGGACCGCTTGATCCCCCGCAAAGCGATCCGGTGCAGAAAGCCCGCCGTTTCTGTACGAGTTTGCTACGAGCCCGCTTGGAATTACCGCATTATCAATTCATTTCTTTCCTGGCTTTGTCGCTGAACTATGACCAAGCCGAACTGGCCACCGCAGATAAGCTAGCCGAACGCATCGCGCAGCAAACAGTCGGAGATAGCTCCATGACTGCAATGTTGATGCGGCTGAGCGAAATCGTCAGTTCAGAAAAATTTGAACCTGTGGAAACAGAAAACTCAGAAGCTCGTTACACGCGATCGGGCCAACTAACGATTATCACGATGCACAAGGCCAAAGGGTTGGATTGGGATTATGTATTTCTCCCCTTTCTACATGAGCAAACGATCCCTGGCGGTCTGAGGATTCTGCCTCAATCCCAATTTCTTGGCGATTTTACGCTCTCTGAGGTTGCTCGCGCCCAGATTCGCGCTAGCCTACATGGTCAGTTTCCCCTCCCTGATGTTGCGACTGCATGGGAGCGAGCGGGACATCTGAAACTAGCCGAAGAGTTTCGTCTACTCTACGTCGCCATGACTCGTGCCAAACGGTTGCTGTGGATGTCTGCGGCCCAAAAGGCTCCCTTTACTTGGAGCAAGCCTAACAATCTAGAAGATAAAAAACCCTGCCCCGTGCTACCCGCGCTAAAGCGCCAGTTTCCAGAAGCAGTAGTCCCCTTGTAATCCCTTATAAAAACCAGGCTATGCATAATTGCCTGTAAGGACGAACAACCCTTCGCCCGTCCGAAAATAAAAAATGCGATCGCCCTTAGATTGCTCTAGAGTTGCGATCGCACTAAAAACTAATTTTGGCCAAAGTCTAGATCGGAAACTTACTGAAAGTTTTTAGGGCCTTGATAGCCTGAGAGTTCAGCTAGCTTTTGTAGAGATTGGGTTCCCCCGAAAAACTGTCCATTCACTTCCCAGGTAGGATAGCCTTCAATCTTCTGAGCTTTGCAGACTTCAGGTTGAGCATTCTGTCCACTAGGATCGCATTCGATGTAATTGATTTGTTTGGCACCCTCACGACCAAACAATTGCTTCTGGTCATTGCAATGGGGACACCAGTAAGCGCCATACATTTTGGCTCCAACTTGAGTCAGATGCTTTGCTAGCGCGATTTGAGCAGGGTTAGAAGGGGTTGTTACTAGGGCACCAGCTTCTCCAGCGCCAGAACCAGAGGCATTGGTATTCCCAGCCCCATCGATATTGGCGTAAACTCCCAGCGTCCCGACTAAGGTTACTAGTCCAACCGCCACACCTGTGAAAAAGATTTGACCCACATCCTCCCAGGTTCGGCCCAAGACTGTTAGGACGAGGAAACTAACTGAGAATAGCGCCGATGCTAGACAGTAGAGGCACAACGCTTTGATCTCAAATGCCAGCAGGTACATTAAGTAGCCGCTAAACACTGTCATGGCTGTGCCAATCGCTAGCATTAGCGGCCAAGTCCAGTTCTCTAAATTAGAGCGCAGATCTTTATTGGCTGAAGCATTCACCAGTAAAGGCGCGATCGCCAAAATCCCCATGCTGGCGTAGCCCAAAAAGCCAAACAAGGTCAGTGGCAAACCAAATACTGTGGCGTAAGGGCTAGAAAGTACCTGCTCACAACCGCTTGTTGGACAGGCAGCAGACCCTCCCGCCAGTTTGGTAATGGTTAGGTAGCCTGTTCCTAAAGCTCCCACAGCCGCGATCGCGGCAATAATTAACCGAGACCAGCGATGAATCCAAGGAGTAGAACGTCGGCGTCTCATAAAACCCCTATGCAATTAACTGAACTTGATCATTGCCAATTTAGCTTATAGCAACCCATCTAGTGAGTTACCACTCCAATGTTTATCAGAGTCCTATTCCGAATAAGAATGAGCTGTAACTGAAGGCATGGACTTGGCTTGCCCTTTCATCGCTAAACTGCGACGCATTGATTCCACAAAGCGGCTCACCCGAATTGGGTCTACTGGCTGTTCAATGCGACCATGCCTTTTTAGCGAGCTGGAGACAATCACCCCATCCGCTGCTTGAATCAAAGTCGGAATATTTTCCCAATCCGCACCACTACCAATAAATACAGGCGTGCCATTTGCTGCCGCAGTCGCCAGTTCCAAATCTTCTAGGCTAGGAGGACTGCCTGTGGACCAACCAGACAAAATCACCCCATCCGCTAAACCGCGCTCAATGGTTTCTTGCACCGCTGTGGTCAAATTAGGTGATCCCAGGGGTCGGGCGTGCTTCACCAATACATCTGCCAGGATTTTGACATTGCTGCCCAGTTCTCGACGATAGCGTAAGAGTTGATGCGCTTGCCCTTCGATCAGACCTTGATCTGTTGCCATCACCCCAGTCAAAACGTTGACGCGAATAAAGTGAGCTTGCACACAAGTCGCGATCGCCATTGCACTCTGAGCATCGTTACGCAAGACATTGATCCCGATGGGCACCGTCACCAGGTGCATCAGCCGTTGCACAATCAAGCTCATGGCACTCACCACCGCCGGATCAACTCGATCCTTGGCGAAGGGAGCATCAAAAAAGTTCTCAACGATAATGCCGTCTACGCCGCCTGATGCCAAAGCCGTGGCTTCCTGCTCGGCGCGATCGATCACAGCTTTGAGGCTCCCTCCCCAACGCGGCGAGGCTGGTAAAGGCAGCAAATGCACAACACCAATGATGGGATTAGCGGTTTTGAATATGTGATTTAAGTCCACTTGCTTCAAATATCTCGGACTCAGCGGCAAAGGTCAGATAATCAAAATGATAACTTCTTACCGCGCTTCTATTCGCCGCAAAAATTGATTCGCTAGATTACCTTTGACCCCACGCTTCTGTATTACAGACAAACTGTAAGCCTGTCTCAGACTTGCGATCGCTGTTGCAAAATTACTTTAATTAGCTTAGATAAGGCGGAAGTGAGCCTCAACCAGTTGCTAAGCACTAATCGTCATTGAAGCAGCTTAATATGTTGTAACCGTCAAATTGTGCGATATGATGAACATTCGTGCTTATTTAGCGATTGCAGTCAACGGCCTCCATCGGCAAGCAAACCAGCGGGGGTGGAAAGGCGATCGCAACACTCTTAACGACCTGACCTATCCCTGTCTCAACGCTTACTCAATACTTACCGAATTCTGAACTTCATGGGCAATAAGCCAACTATTTCCGTCGCACATTTAGGCTGCGAGAAAAATCGGATTGATACTGAACACATGCTCGGTCTGCTTGTGGAAGCAGGCTATCAAGTTGACACCAACGAAGATTTAGCTGATTACGTCATCGTCAACACTTGCAGTTTTATTCAAGCGGCGCGAGAAGAATCTGTCCGCACCATTGTGGAACTGACTGAAGCCAACAAGAAAGTGGTAATTACAGGCTGTATGGCACAGCATTTCCAGCAAGAACTGTTGGATGAGTTACCCGAAGCAGTCGCTTTAGTGGGTACAGGTGACTACAACAAAATAGTCAACGTGATTCAGCGGGTAGAAACAGGTGAGCGCGTCAAAGAAGTAACGGCAGAGCCGACTTACATTGCTGATGAAACCACGCCTCGTTACCGCACTACTACCGAGGGTGTAGCTTATCTGCGGGTGGCAGAGGGTTGCGATTACCGCTGTGCGTTCTGCATTATTCCGCACCTGAGAGGCAATCAGCGATCGCGCACCATTGAATCGATTGTGGCCGAGGCTGAGCAATTGGCGGCTGAAGGGGTGCAAGAGATTATCTTGATCTCTCAAATCACCACTAACTATGGTTTGGATATCTACGGCGAGCCGAAACTGGATGAACTGCTGCGGGCTTTAGGGAAAGTCAATGTGCCTTGGATTCGCATGCACTATGCCTATCCGACCGGGCTTACCCCCAAAGTTATTACCGCCATTCAAGAAACTGCTAACGTTCTGCCCTATCTAGATTTGCCGTTGCAACATTCTCACCCAGAAATTTTGCGGGCGATGAATCGCCCTTGGCAAGGTCGCGTCAACGATAGCATTATTGAGCGACTGAAAACTGCTCTTCCGGATGCGGTTCTACGCACCACCTTTATTGTCGGCTTCCCAGGGGAAACCGATGAGCATTTCGAGCACCTGTTGCAGTTCGTCGAGCGGCATGAATTTGATCACGTCGGTGTGTTTACTTTTTCAGCCGAAGAGGGCACTCCTGCCTATAGCCTGCCAAATCAAGTACCGCAAGCTATAATGGATCAGCGTCGTGATGCGTTGATGGCTCTTCAACAACCCATTTCCTTGAAGAAGAATCAAGCTGAGATCGGGAAAACCGTTAACGTTCTGATTGAGCAAGAAAATCCTGAAACTGGCGAGTTGGTTGGGCGTTCGGCTCGCTTTGCTCCAGAAGTTGACGGTGTTGTCTACGTTCAAGGCGAGGCAGCACTAGGAACCTTAGTTCCAGTTACGATTGCCGACGCTGATGTTTACGATCTTTATGGTTGCGTTGCACCCTAACAAAAATTAAGGTTGGACAATTTTGTCACTTAGGTCGTAAAATTTCTTAATATGACAGCTATTGACCAAGCGCTCATAAGCGCTGGTTAGTTACAAGAACCTTGGCAAGACCAGGTAGAGGGTTCTAGCCGCGAGTCTTTAATGGCAATGTACCTGTTTAGGAGGGTACAGCTTGCAAATTGCCGAAGTGGATAAAACCTTCTAGATCAATACGCTCAGTCTTTGGCAGGGTTCAAACGGCGGACGGCATCCCGTCGAAGCTCGTTGAGGGTGAAGTCGACTCGACTCCCTACGATACGAGAAAACTGCGACCAAGCTTTTCATGCTTGGGGCGGGAGTATGCCATGCGATTCATGACCCTTATTAACTAAACTGCATGACTCTTTCGTTTCAAAGTCTCGGCCTCTCTGAAGCCCGCGTTCAACATCTAGAAAAGATCGGTTTTACCACTCCCAGTGCAATTCAAGCCCAAGCCATTCCCCATCTGTTGGCAGGCCGTGACGTAGTAGGCCAAGCCCAGACGGGTACCGGTAAAACTGCTGCTTTCTCGCTGCCCATCCTAGAGCAGATTGATTTGAATGCTGTAGGGGTGCAGGCGTTGATCCTAACTCCCACTCGTGAGTTGGCTGTTCAAGTCAGCCAGGCCATTCGTACCTTTAATGATGAGCGACGACTGCACATCCTACCGATTTACGGTGGTCAAGCGATCGATCGCCAAATTATGCGCCTCAGACAAGGCGTACAGGTAGTGGTAGGAACTCCGGGACGAGTGTTAGATTTACTCGACCGTGGCGACCTCAAACTCAATCACCTGCGTTGGTTGGTGTTGGATGAAGCTGATGAAATGCTCAATATGGGCTTCATCGATGACGTGGAAAAAATCCTGACTCAGGTGCCCACAGAGCGTCATACTGCTTTCTTCTCGGCCACCATGCCCCCTTCGATTCGCAAGTTGGTCAACCGGTTCTTGCGATCGCCCATCACGGTCACGATTGAGCAGCCCAAAGCCGCTCCTTCTCGGATTAACCAAGTTGCTTACATGGTGCCCCGTGGCTGCACCAAAGCTAGAGCTTTGCAACCGATTCTGGAACTCGAAGATCCCGAATCCGCGCTGATCTTTGTGCGGACTCGTCGCGCTGCGGCGGAACTCACTAGCCAACTGCAAGGCGCAGGTCATAGCGTGGATGAATATCACGGTGACCTGAGCCAAAGCCAGCGGGAGCGCCTTCTACATCGCTTCCGGGAGACTCAAGTTCGTTGGGTTGTGGCTACCGACATTGCCGCTCGGGGTATCCACGTCGATGACCTGACTCATGTCATTAACTACGATTTGCCCGATAGCGTTGAGAACTATGTTCACCGGATTGGTCGGACAGGTCGTGCAGGCAAAGAAGGAACTGCAATCTCTCTGATTCAACCCCTGGATCGTCGCAAACTGCGCGATATTGAGCGTCACATCCGCCAATCTCTGGAAATTCGCTCGATCCCCACTCGGGCTATGATTGAAGCGCGTCACATTGAGAAGCTGCAAGCGCAATTGCGTGAAGCACTAGCTGGTGAGCGGATGGCTTCCTTCTTGCCTATCGTGGCGCAACTGGGTGAAGAGTACGACTCCCACGCGATCGCTGCTGCTGCCCTGCAAATGATTTACGATCGCAGTCGTCCTACTTGGATGCAATCTGAGGCTTATGAGGATATCGTGACTGACGACAAGCCTCGTCTCAACTCTGGTTCTAAGCCCAAGCCAGTTAAGAAAGTAATCAAGACTTCTCCTGCGCCTCAAGCCTCTGGTTCCAAAAACGGCTAATTTTCTCCGCGTTCAAACATAAATAGATTCCCCCCTTGTCCCAAGTTAGACAAGGGGGTTTCTTTTTTGAAGATTATCTCCACAAATTAACCCCGTAGCGTGTGTTAGGCGAAGCTGTAACGCACGGGCAAAGATGCGTGTGCTGGAGATCACGGCACCCTACGAATTATTTGGTATTGCTTGAACTGCTGATTCAGGGATTAAGGCTATCTCCTAAACGAGCCACCATTTCGGTGCGGGTAGAGACGTTGAGCTTTCGGAACATGCGTTTTAGGGCTTGTTTTACGGTGTTCTGAGTGATCCAGAGCTTTTCACCGATCTCTGCATTTGTCAGTCCTTGAGCCACTAGTTCCGCAATTTGTTGCTCCCGCTCGGTGAGGCGATCGCTAATAGATGGCTGCAAGCGAGGGAATGCTTGGGGTCGAAAAACGGCCAAACGAGCGGAGAGGTGCAAACATAGACCACTCAAGCTGGCTAAATCTTGTAAGTTAAACGCCGGGGCATCACTGGCACGCGTGAAGTAAGCGCCACCAATTAAGCGGCCATGATTGACGATCGGTCCCATCATCACATGCTCTTGGTCGTAGTAGGCGTAGCAATTTTGGTATAGCTCCGATTCTTTCCAATCGTTGCCCGCAAACACTACTCCTTCGTGAGTGGGCGCATGGTGCTCAAACACATAGCGCAACACGGGATCAGTGCTGCGACCAATTTTCTCGTAGCGCTGCACGAAAGCATCTACATTCGGGCCGCCTTGAATATCTACTTCTGCTGCTTGAGATTGCTCATTCAGCAGACACAAGCCCCAGCATTCGGCACCAAAATATTCACCTGCTTCTTTCATAAATAACAGGCGGAGCGCTTTTTCATCGGAGGCGGCAGCGATCGCTTGAAAGAAGTTATGGGGAGATTTGCCCATTAATCAAGGTGTACCCACTTGAGGTCTATGCAGTCTGAGTGCCTGCCTTCTATCTTAAGAATAAGAAACAAAAGCAGAAGACGTAGGAAAAACCCATGACAGTCGCACAAGTATCCGCTCCAGAGCTTTTTAGAGCTGCTTACGAAAATCGCTACACCTGGGATAAGAGCTTCCCTGGCTACACCGCTGATGTCACCCTAAAGCAAGACGATCAGGTATTTACTGGCAAAGCGCGAGTCAGCGCTGGCTTTAAGCCCGAAGTTGAAGGGATCGAGAACGAGGACGCCAAGCAGGCGATTCACGGCCAGTTGTTCGAAATTGCCATCCACCGGGTTCGCCGCACCTTTGAAGAAACCCACGGCAAGAACAGTTTCTCCTTTGGTAATACCGATGAGACGGGTGCTGTGGAAATTCTGATGGGGGGCAAGGCAGAAGGCGATCGCTATAAAGTGCGGGATAACGAGGTGTGCTTGGTGCACCGTCACATCCACGGCGTTGTAGTTACGATCAACACTTTCAGCAGCCACGACACGGGTGAAGGCTACCTGTCTCACCGCTATGATTCGGTTTACCACGATCCCCAAACGGGTGAGCAGAAAGGTGGCAAGAGCCTATTTGAAGATGAATACGAGAAGGTGGGTAACTTCTATATCCTGAGCCGTCGAGCAATTTCTACTGAAACCGATGGTCAGACTTCTGTTCAGGAGTTCCTTTTCTCAAATATTCAACTATTAGAAGCAACTGCCTAAGCAGTCACGTTAGGTTGAGGTCGGAAAGCCCAACCTACAAAAGCCACAGGAACAACAGATAGGGGCGGGCTGAGCAGAAAAGTGATTACTAAAATCAGCATTTTAAGCAAAACCCGCCCCTACCACTAATGCAATCGAACGACTGCAGGTAAACGGCTCCGTGAGCCTGACGCTTTAAGTTTTTGGTTTGTGGGTAGAGGCGACATGCAGCTCCTTGAGTTGCTTGTCATCCACACCCGAAGGCGCACTGGTTAGCAGACAACGAGCTTGTTGAGTTTTGGGGAAGGCGATCGCGTCTCGAATCGATTCTTCACCCGCCAACAACATCACCAAGCGATCCAAACCGTAGGCAATGCCACCATGAGGCGGAGTGCCGTACTCAAACGCTTCGATTAAGAAGCCAAACTTACTTTGAGCTTCCTCTTCAGGTAAACCAATGGTCTCGAAGACTTGGGCTTGCAAATCAGGTTGATAGATCCGCAGGCTACCACCCCCAACTTCAAAGCCGTTGAACACCAAGTCATAAGCTTGAGCGCGAGCTGTTTTTAAGTCATCACGGTCGTCTGGGTGGGGTGCGGTGAAGGGATGGTGTAGCGCTTCGAGGCGCTTCTCGTCAGCATTCCACTCAAACATGGGGAAATCGACGATCCAGAGCAGATTGATCTTTTCGGGATCAATTAGATTCAGTTCTTGGGCAATTACTTGGCGGAGGCGATCGAGGGTTTTGTTCACCAAGTCGGTTGGACCAGCGCCAAACAGCAACAAATCACCTGCTTTAGCGCCAGTACGGGCCAGTAACTCTTGCTTTTGCTCAGCAGTTAAGTTGTCCTTAATCGCGCCAATGGTGTCAATTTCGCCATCTTCGCGCACGCGGATGTAGGCCAAACCTTTAGCGCCCGCGTTGCAAGCTTCTTGGAATAAGTCACCACCGGGTTTAATCCGCACGTTGGAAATGGCATCGTTGCCGCCGGGGATTGGTAGAACTTTGACAATGCCGCCACTCGCGACTGCACCAGAGAACACTTTAAAGCCAGAATCCTTGACCAAATCAGAGACTTCCACTAGCTCCAGGTCGTACCGGGTGTCAGGCTTGTCAGAACCATAGCGATCCATCGCCTCTTTATAGGTCAGACGGGGAAAGGGTCTGGGTAGATCGATGCCTTTTATGGTCTTAAACAGATGGCAAACTAAGTCTTCGTTTAGAGTCAGAATTTCCTCTTGCGACATGAAACTCATTTCCATGTCCAGTTGAGTAAATTCAGGTTGGCGATCGGCCCGTAAATCTTCGTCCCGGAAGCAACGAGCCACTTGGTAGTAGCGATCGAACCCTGACACCATCAGCAATTGCTTGAACAACTGCGGTGACTGCGGCAGCGCGAACCAATCTCCGGGGTTGACGCGGCTGGGCACTAAGTAATCTCGTGCGCCTTCTGGGGTGGAGCGAGTCAGGATCGGCGTTTCAACTTCGATAAAATCTTTGGCATCTTCTAGATAGCGCCGCAATGTTTTGATGATTTCATGACGTAGCCGCAGATTGCGATTCATGCGATCGCGCCGCAAATCTAAGTAGCGATATTTCAGGCGCAAATCTTCTCGTACAGCCTCGTTGTCTGCCGTAGAAACCTGGAAGGGAAGTTGCTTGCGAACCGCATTCAACAGCTCGACCTGATCAGCGTAAATTTCAATTTCTCCCGTGGGCAGCCGAGGATTGAGCGAGTCATGAGGGCGGCGAGTCACCCGACCCGTGACTTGGATGACATACTCGTTGCGGAAATCACCCGCTGGCTCGTAAGAATTGGGGGTGCGTTCCGGATCGCTGACAATTTGGACAATGCCAGTGCGATCGCGTAGGTCTAGAAAGATCACCCCCCCGTGATCGCGGCGACGGTCTACCCATCCACACAGCGTGACAGTCTCTCCAATATTTTCTGCTCGGAGTTGGCCGCAATAATGGGTTCGCATAGCTAATGATTCAGAGTTCTTGCTTTTCAGAATTGATGAAATTGAAGTTGAGGCTCAGGAGAAGCTGCCAAAATCGCAGTACGTCCTAGGGATGTTTAGCGAAACCTTCCCATTATCCAGCATTTTGCTTGCGCTTCTATCACCGAGTCTGAGCTGAATGGGATGAAGGGGTTGTCTGGAGTGACCGAGGGTGGATAGCTCAATAAGATCTAGACCCTGTTCAACCCCATTCATAAAAGTAGGGGCACGAAAAAAACCGTACCCCCGAAATTTGCGGAATGTTGGACTGCCACGTAGCAATCCTATCGGTCATGCACCCAAGCCTGAACAGTTCGCTTTACTTAGGACGGGTAGCCATTAAGCTATTCCAAGCGAGTCTAGCTGCATCTGCAAGTTGAAAACCAACGGACTCAATTTCGCCTAGAATGACGTGCCAGCTTTTATCAGCTTCTTTCTGTAAGGTTTGAATCGTCTGCTCCAAGTGCTGGGGATCGATCATCAATTGGCTTTGTTCAACTGCTGTTCGCGCTTGGCGGACGGCGTTAAGGTAAGCATCACGGCTGAGATCCCCCGCAGATTGCACTTCCGCTTGAGCGCGCTTCCGAATGGCTGCGATCAACGCTTGAGTTTCGCGTTTAATTTCGTCATCTTCCTCAGTTAGTTCGACGGTCACGATCGCATCGGTTTGGGAATTGACCAGCGCCGTATTTTCGCCAGAAGTGGATGGAGGATGGATTTCGACAACGACGGTTTCTGCGTTCGTTGGTTCATCAGAACTCATAAAGGGCCTCCAAAGCGGGTAAGGCTAAGTAATTAGGATGGCTGACGCAATTAGTAATGATGCGACAAATCCAATCTAACCAGTTTGGCGAGATTTGGCAGGTAAACAGGACACAGAATCATCATGCAGCCAATTCATGATGCTCGGTCGTTGGGTACCTTGGGGCTGCTGTCTTGTTGTAAGTGCCAAAGATTTTGGACCCGTGGTACTCGCTGAGAATGGAATGCTTGTTGGGCTAATGTTTCTCGAAAATTTCGTGAAGGCTCTAGCAAAAAGACATCACTGAACTCTTGGATTACTTGCTGAGAAACGATCGGTTGCTGAGGTTCTAAGGTTAGTCGCAATTTTACGTCCGGTTCTAGAAGATGGCTCAAAGCAAGTACTTCACCAAAACTAGAATCGCTGATCACGAGGGAATGAGGAGACTGATTAATGACTCGTGCGATCGCTGGATTTGCATTGCTGCTGTATTTGTGCCACCAAGTGGTTGCCGACGTACTAGTAGCGCAAGAGATAATGCCAAGGCCCACCAGAATAGCTAATAGCGATCGCCAAAAGTAAGGGAAGTCGCTTTTAGGGGCGAAAATCTTGACACTTAACAAGTAAGTAACCCCAAGTTGAATGGCGATATAGCAAGGAATCAAATAGCGGTTGATCAGCGATCGCCGTCCTCCACCTATCAAATCCGGTGCTGTAAAAGCAAATAAGGTAACACCTAGTAACGTGACAATAAACAACCAAGTTGGCTTAGGAGCGTTACGGATCACGAAGTAAAGTGAGTAGGCCACTAGTACCAAAATTGGCAGTATCAGGTAAGTAAGCGGATTCTTTAAGCTAAACTGCACATCTAAAAATAAGCGACTGAGGTTTAAGGCCCAAATTTTAATAAAAGCTGACAAAGGAATAGGTGTGGCAGTCCAGCCTACTCCATCAATTTGCTTGAGGTATGGCAGCCAGGGTAGGAAACCGACAAAGGCTATGAGAGAACTAGCTAAGTAAGCTTTCCAAGTTTTGTTCAGCCGCCAACCCTGGGTAAGCAAGACGTAGAGTCCATGACTCACAACGACTAATCCTTGGAGGATGCATGTGTAGAATCCAAGGACGATGGTGAGGCTATATACTCCCCAACTTACTTTGGTTTGCTGTCTTAAAGCACTGAGTAGAGCGGCACTGCAGAGCACAACTATTGCGGTCCATAAGCTATACTCCCTGGCTTCCTGGGCATAAAGCACATGAAAGGGAGATACGGCAAATAAGGCGATCGCAGTCCAGCCTGGAACTGCTGAGCCAAACAATTCTCGACAAAACCAATAAAGACTTGGAAAGATTAATAAACTTAGAAACGCAGATAAACTTCTTAAGGTTGCAGTGGAAGTGCCAAATATCTTGAGCCAAAACCAACCTAGCAAATAATAAAGTGGTGGATGCTGAGGATCATTTGTTGCAAGTTGTTTGACAGTATCTAAAGCGTTTCTGTCAGGGCTAGGGAATTGATATTTGGAGATATCACTAGCTCTAAGAGTTTGACCATTAAAAATGTTTGCAATTATTTCAGTTCGAGAGTGACCTGAAAGCCAAAGCGAAGTGTAAGCCTCATCTTTCCAATAAACTTTTTGTCCTAAATTGACAAATCGGAAGCAAATGCCTAGCACTAGCAAAAAAATACACAAAAATTTTAGCCAGTGAGAAACTGTGCTTGAGTTTGCCCATGCCTGTTTGGTAAAAGGTTTAGCGTTCATTGAGGAGTATTGGATGAAAAAGAACAAAATTGAATCTGAATTTGCTCGTTATTTCTGTAACAAAGATGACGGAGTTGAGCTTTAAAGGTTAGATATGGTGCTGACGCAGGTTTGCTCTGACTGCACACATCCTAATCCTTGTTAAGTGTTTTGCTTCCTTAATAGGCTGACCCGAGAATAGTGTTGACACGAGCGTTGTACTTTATGGGGTTGTTAGTGTTTCAAGACCCTGCACTTCGAACTCCGATCGCAATTAGTTTAGGTGCGATTGCGGGGGCTCTCAGCCGTTACTACTTGACAGTTTGGTTTACCCAACGCTTTGGCACGAGCTTTCCTTATGGAACGTTTGTCATTAATCTAACGGGTTGCTTGGGCATGGGATTTTTCTCGACTCTGGTTTTAGAGCGGATTGTTGCCATTTCCTCCGAGCTGCGCTTGTTAGTGGCCACTGGGTTTCTCGGTGCCTACACCACCTTTTCTACCTATGGTTTGGAGACGGTAAGCTTATTGCGGAACCAGAATCTGTGGTACGCGGGTTTGTATGGGGTGGGTAGTGCCGTGCTGGGAGTGGTCAGCATTCAGCTAGGTACAATTTTGGCTCGTGGGCTGAAGTAGAAGCAGGCTATACCGATTGCCTACCACTGACCCGTAGACTGAAGGTAGCAAGTGACGTACTCCTAAGTTGAGGAAATCCGCCTTGACTGAATATCTCTCCTCTCCGTTGCCATCTACTTCGCGAACCGAACTTCGACAGTTGGTGCGATCGCAACTCCAAGCCCTGCTAGAACAAGGAAATTTGCCAGGGGCCAAAGCGTTGTTGGTGCCTGTGCAAGCCCCTGATGCTGCCGAGGCGATCGAGGGTTTACCTGAAACCCTGCAAGTGATCGCCTTTCGCTTATTACCCAAAGGTGAGGCAATCGAAGTTTATGAGTATCTAGATTCTTCGGTGCAGCAAGCTCTAGTTCAGGAGTTTAAGCGTCAGGAAGTCTTAGACATTGTCGATAAAATGTCTCCTGATGATCGAGTGCGCTTGTTCGATGAATTACCCGCTAAGATTGTCACTCGCCTGCTGGAGCAGTTAAGTCCTTTAGAGCGCCAATCCACTGCTTTGCTATTGGGTTACGAACCAGGCACAGCAGGGCGAATTATGACACCTGAGTATATTTCCTTAAAAGAAAGCTTTACGGTCTTCCAAGCCTTAGAGCGAATTCGCAGTCTTGCCAAATATACTGAGACAATTTATTACCTTTATGTAACGGATGCAGCCCGCTGTTTGACAGGCACTCTGTCACTGCGAGAATTGGTAGTGGCACAACCCCAACAAACGATTGGGGAGATTATGACTCGCGATGCGCTCTCTGTACAGACAGATACAGACCAAGAAGAAGTGGCTCGACTGATTCAACGCTACGACTTCTTGGCGGTTCCCGTGGTAGATACGGAGCGGCGGCTGGTAGGGATTGTTACGGTCGATGATGTGCTCGACATTTTGGAGCAAGAGACGACCGAAGACATCTACGCGCTAGGTGGCGTGCAGTCGGATGGCGACAACTATTTCCAAACTAATTTGTTTACCGTAGCGCGGCGACGAGTTGTCTGGCTCTTTGTCCTGCTGCTCACGAATACGGTGACTGGCACGATTATTAAAGCGCAAGAAGAACTGTTGCAGCAGGTAGTAACGTTGGCGGCCTTTATTCCCTTACTCACAGGCACTGGGGGCAACGTCGGGGCTCAGTCTTCTACGGTGGTGATTCGAGGCTTGAATACAGAGGATATTCGGCTGAAAGAAGCGCTACGAATTATTCGGCGGGAGGCGATCGCAGGGATTTTACTCGGCCTAATTTTGGGGAGCATCACGATCGTCTGGGCCTATTTTCTCCAGGGCAACTTAATGGTCGCCATAGCGGTAGGGATCAGTTTGCTCGCGATCGCGCTATTGGCTTCCGTGTCTGGCTCGGCTCTACCCTTTCTGTTTCGTTCTCTAGGGCTTGATCCAGCTCTGATGTCAGCTCCTTTCATTACTACTGCCGTAGACGTACTAGGCGTACTGATCTACTTCAGTTTGGCGCGGCTAATTTTGCGGCTGTAGAGTGTGCCCGTCAGTAAAGACAAAATAAAAATGAAGGCTGGGTTAGCAAGCCTTCACTTAAATCTCAAGTATTCATGACTATCAACCTTGCAACAAACAGCTCCTGGCTATAAGCTTCCGACTATAAACTAAAGACATCTCAGTTCTCAATCAAATCCACCAGGCAGGCTCTAGTTCGGAGCTGTTGTTTAACAGGTTTGTATCTATGCAGCCTGCTTGGTTTTCCGACGAGATGCTGCTAAAGCCGCAGCAGCGAAACCTAAACCAGCTAAGGTCGCAGGCTCAGGAACACTAGCAGGGGGCTGTTCAACTGGAGGACGACCCACATGGTTGAACTGGCCAGTGCCAGTTAAGCCAGCCGCAACCAGTGTGCCATTCATTTGACCATTATTAAACTCAAACTTGGCTTTGGGAGCTAGGATGCTACCTTCAATTCCTACCGCAGAAGCCGTAATGTTGGTTGCTTCAAAGAAGTTGAATAGAATATTTTGCTTGTCAACGCCTTTTAGCGAGAAACCAAAATTCTGGAAGGAAACATTTTTACCGCTGACGTTAACAATGAAGTTACCGGAGCCTTCGAAGCTCAAACCTTTAGCGTTTGCTAAATCGGTGCCTTTCAAATCAAAGACATTGGTAGAGCCTGTGCCCGCTAGATTAATTCCGCCCCAGGATGTCACTTCTGCATCAGTTGCAGAGCTAGACAAATAGGATTGCGACAAATTCACTAGAGATTGACCCGCTTTGCCAAAGTCGATGGGGTTGCCTGACTTCAGTGCACCACCTTGGAAGTCAACGCTAGTTAGATTTGCGGTGCCACCTACAACGGCATTGCCGTACACTGTGCCATTTTTGAAGTCAAGATCGTCACCCACTACTAGGGCATCGCCACCTTGGTCCTTAAGGCCAACACTGTAGTTACGTAGGGTAGCATCGCCAGCGATCGCCATTTTGCCTTCAGTGTCTGAATCTAGATTCACATCACCCAAAACAAAAACGTTATATCCGGTTGCAGCACCTAAGTTGACGGTAGCAGCACTGACCTGGGTAGAAAAGCCAAGAACTGCAGTGGCTCCTGCAGCCACTACGGGCACCCATGAGAAGAAAGCTTTAGTGTTCATAGCGGTGGACTACGAAAGGTTACGTAAGTTACAAACTCATCCTATTCAGGGAATCTACGGAAAACAATCTCAAAAAACGGTTGTCTATACACTCTTTATAAACAAACGTTGTTTTATAAAGCTGATATAAAAAATGCTGGCCTTTAGAGCTTGTGATATTGCTAGATATACGGTGATATAAGGATTTTCGGGATTCTGGTAGAGAAAAATAGCTTATAAATGCCTCTATTTTATTAATTAATGTACTTAACCAAACTTGGCTAAAAAGCGAGTTATTTTGCTTTTTGAATTTGAATTCTTTCTAACACTTTGGGCGTACTTCTTAAGAAGGAGTAAACAAAAACTTAGATAAGCTGGCGATCGCTGAGTGGATAGAGTTTAATGGCTATTCAGAGAGCGAAGGGCGAATTTTGCCCGGCTAGCTAGCGCTCAACTTGCGATCGCTCAGTCAAAATAGGAAAGAAAACTTTCGATAACCGCTAACACCTAATCCTGATTAAGATAGGTTGTGGTCGGTGGCATAAGTGCTGGGTTGCCAGTTGAGCCTTTGCCGCAGCCTGAGCGCTAGATTGCCTCTCTAGAGCTATAGCGTAGGAATTAGGCGCAGTCTATCTCAATACCGCTCTCCCGTGGATTGTGTCCCGCCTGGACTGATAAAAACCTGAATGAGTACCCATACTTCCGTGCTGGAAGCTCTGCTACAAGCCCTGCCTGAACTAAGACCGCAACTATACTTCAAGTCCTCCTTGACAGCGTTGTCTCATGCAATGGAAGACCAAGTTTTGGCGGGAACCGAACGGCCCTTGGTGATTGCTAGCTTCCAGCGAGAGCGTTTCTATCGGCAGGAAGCACATCGTTATCTACGGATTGCTGAGCGCACCAATCAGGTCTATGTCTTAGCAGCGCCCGAAACCGATTTTGCCAATCGTTCAGGCAGTTACGAAACCATCGCTTTTGAGCCGCCCGATCAACTGACCCATGAGTGGCATTTGGTGGTAATTGGGCAGCAGTATGCTAGCTGTTTGGTTTGTCGCGAGCGTGAAAGCCCGACTACCAATCCAATCAGGCTCCGGCGAGATGCGCTACCGCCACCAGAGCAACCCGCGATGGATCAAACCCGGCGCTTTGAAGGGGTGTGGACCTTTGACCGTCAAGTGACCTGCCAAGCGGCTGAACTCCTGCTAGATCGAGTGTTAGAGTATCGACCTGAATTAGCAGACAAAGTAGCGCAAGCCAAAGCTGAATTTTTGGGTAAAAAGCCGTCTGGGTTGCAAGGGATTGACCCTGACCCCTTTGTCGAGCGGCTGTTGACCTATCTGCAAGCGGGCCAGTACAAATTGCTCAAAACCTATCGCTCGATCGCGGCTCAGGAACGCAAAGAGCGGTTGGTTAACTCGATCAGTTCAGCCATTCGGCGATCGCTCAACCCAGACGAAATCTTCAAAGTAGCAGTGCAGGAACTAGGGCAAACCCTCCGCGTTTGTCGCTGCCTAATGTATCGCTGTCGCGCCACAGATGCGACAGCTACAATTCAGTATGAGTTTCTCAGTCCCAATGCCATTTGTGCCGACTCAGCGGTAGATGGGGCAACAGCTACAGCAGCGATTACCGCGCCTTCTCTAAATGGCCAACCTTGGCCGCTGCAAAACAATCCTTTATTTCAGGAAATTGCTCAGAAGGGCGAGTTGATCCACATTGAAGATACGACTAAGGATGCCCGCATCACTGGCAACGCAGACTTGAAGGCACTAAGCGATCGCTGGCAGATTCGTTCTTGGCTGATGGTGCCCCTGCTGTATCAAGATCGCTTGATGGGCATGGTAGAACTGCATCACTGCGGCGCGTTACCTCATCGCTGGGCCGATGATGAGTTGTCTTTAGTAGAGGCGATCGCCACCCAAGTGGGAGTGGCCTTGATTCAAGCGGAAGCCTACGCCAACTTAGAAGATTTAAACCAACAGCTCGAAGCATTCGATCGCACCCGTAGCAACTTAATTGCCATCACAGGGCACGAACTCCGCACTCCCCTTTCCACGATTCAAGTGTGCCTAGAAAGCCTGGCTAGCGAGCCCGATATGCCGTTGGAACTGCGGCAAGTCATGCTCAGCACCGCCTTAAGCGATGCAGAGCGCATGCGTAAACTGGTACAAGATTTTCTCACCCTCTCGCGCTTAGAGAGTGGACGAGTGCAGTGGAACTTAGAACCGCTGCCTTTGCAGGAATGTGTAGATCTAGCTCTGAGCAGCATTCATTCTCGGCAATCTCAAGAACAGTTGCCCCAGATTGCGGCCCAAGTGCCTCCAGAATTACCGTTGGTACGAGCCGATGGTGAATGGTTAGTTGAGGTACTCTCGAAACTGCTGGAAAACGCTTGCAAATTTACTGAGCCTGAAGGCCAAGTCACCATTGAAGCTCGCCGGAATGGTAGACAAATGCTAGAGGTAACGATTACGGATACAGGCCGAGGCATTGAACCGAATCGGCTGGAAGCGGTGTTCGATCGCTTCTATCAAGAGGAAGGGGCCTTGCGCCGCACCACAGGAGGCACAGGTTTAGGCTTAGCCATTTGCCGCCAAATTATTACGGGTTTAGGGGGGCAGATCTGGGCGGAATCAGCCGGAAGAGATCAAGGCAGTCGTTTCCACTTCACGATTCCGATTAGTCGAGAAGGACGAGAGACGCGATCGCCTAATGTCCAAACGGGCAATTCCAAGATGCGGCATAAGCGGATCACTACGCGTCCTTAAAAATTTAAAGAATTGTCAAGCCGTAATACTGAAGAACTGTAACAGTTCCTGACAAAGTAGATAGACGGGTTCCGTCTCAGTGATAGGATGCCGTAAAACGTTCAGACGTTCAGAGAGAAATTCATGGCAGAAACCCTTACTGGACAAACTCCTTTATTTGGCGGCAGTACAGGTGGCCTACTAACCAAAGCTCAAGTCGAAGAGAAATACGCCATCACTTGGACTAGCCCCAAAGAGCAAGTGTTTGAAATGCCCACGGGTGGAGCGGCAGTTATGCAGCAAGGTGACAACTTGCTGTACCTAGCTCGTAAAGAGCACTGCATCGCCCTCGGAGGCCAGCAACTGCGGGCAAAATTCAAAATCACTAACTATAAGATCTATCGGATTTTTCCGAATGGCGAAATGGAGTACCTGCATCCCAAGGATGGCGTGTTCCCTGAGAAGGTGAATGCAGGCCGTCCTTACGTGGGTAAGAAAGAACGCCGTATTGGTCAAAACACTGACCCCTCTAAAGTCAAATTTAGCGGTGAGTCAACTTATAGCGTCTAGGGCTAGCTGCTTGAGTTTTCATCTCGAAGCTTGATGAAGTTTTTGAATTTTCAAAAATTCTTTCAAAGTGTTTGGATGGTTGCTTAGTGCAGTTTAATTGATTGACAGGACAAAGACAGTTGAGTCTCGGATGGCTTGCTCCCTCCGAGGCTTTACTTTTTAAATCAGTAAAGTGTTTTGATTTATTTGCGTCCCTTCAACCTCAACCAGCATGACTCAGGTCAATCCATTTCGCCAGTAAAGTGTTTACTTGAGTCCCTCCCAGACTGAACCATACAGCCATGATTTTCCCGGATTTTTCGCAATTTTCAGCCCTCGCTCAGCAAGGTAATTTCATTCCGGTTTACCAGGAATGGGTGGCAGATTTAGAAACACCTGTTTCAGCCTGGTATAAAGTTTGTGCAGGGCAACCCTATAGCTTTTTGCTGGAATCTGTAGAAGGGGGTGAGCAACTCGCTCGCTACAGTTTGTTGGGCTGCGATCCGCTGTGGATTTTGGAAGCGAGAGGCGATCGCACCACTCAAACTCATCGTGATGGTTCCGTTCAAGAGTTTTCCGGCAACCCATTAGATATTTTGACGAGTTGCTTGCAACCTTATCAACCTGTGAAGTTGACAGAGCTACCGCCAGGGATTGGGGGATTGTTTGGGTTTTGGGGCTACGAATTAATTCGTTGGATTGAACCGCGCGTTCCGGTTTATCCCGCTACAGAGGCAGACCTGCCAGATGGTTTGTGGATGCAGGTAGATAATCTGTTGATTTTTGATCAAGTGAAGCGCAAGATTTGGGCGATCGCCTACGCGGACTTACAATCGCCAGGGGTAGATCTGGCGCAGGCCTACGAGCAAGCCTGCGATCGTGTCCGGCAGTTAGTCAGCAAACTACAGCTACCGTTATCTGGCACCGACACCGTTCTTGAATGGACTCCGCCTAGCAGTCTCAAAGCCGCTCCGCCGCTAAATTACACCAGCAATACCTCACAAGCTAACTTCTGCGCCAATGTGGAGAAGGCTAAAGAGCACATCAAAGCAGGGGATATTTTCCAGGTCGTCATTTCTCAGCAGTTGGCGACAGAATACCGTGGCGATCCTTTTGCTTTGTACCGTTCCCTACGCTTAATTAATCCCTCGCCCTACATGGCTTATTTCCACTTCCAAGACTGGCAAATTATTGGCTCCAGTCCAGAAGTAATGGTGAAAGCTGAACGGACCTCTGACCCCCAAGGCCCCCTAATTGCAACTCTGCGCCCAATCGCTGGTACTCGTCCCCGTGGCAAGACGACGGCAGAAGATGCAGCGCTAGCCACAGACCTTCTGCAAGACCCCAAAGAGATTGCCGAGCATGTCATGCTGGTCGATTTGGGCCGCAACGACCTAGGGCGAGTCTGTCAAAGTGGCAGTGTCAAAGTTGATCAGTTGATGGTGATTGAGCGCTACTCGCACGTCATGCACATCGTCAGCAATGTCATTGGTGAATTGGCCTCTGACAAAACGGCTTGGGATTTGCTCAAAGCTTGTTTTCCGGCTGGAACGGTGAGCGGAGCCCCAAAGATTCGGGCAATGGAAATTATCCATGACTTAGAACCTTGTCGGCGGGGGCCTTACTCCGGAGCTTATGGCTACTACGATTTTGAAGGGCAGCTCAATACCGCGATCGCCATTCGGACGATGGTAGTTCGTAGCCAAGGCGATGGCAAGTACCGAGTCAGTGTCCAGGCAGGCGCTGGCTTGGTGGCGGATTCGGAGCCAGAACGCGAGTACCAGGAAACCCTTAATAAAGCCAGAGGGCTGCTAGAAGCGATTCGTTGCCTCCATGCTGATGTAATTTGACTGACAAGGGCTGACTGACAAAGTTTGGCTGGCAAGGGCTGACCAAGTTAACTCTGGTGTGAGCTAGCATACTTGACCCTACTCTAGGCAGCAGTTAACCTAATTGAGCCGTACTGCTGTCTGGCAGTCTGTCTTGTGAGCAAGATCACAAGCGGCATAACCAAAATTTAACCGGGCGTAAACCCAGCAATTAACTTCCCTTGAGCTCGAACCTCTAAATTAAGGGAAAGATTTAGCCTGGGTAATTGGTATGCTCCATTCTTTTGCCTCTGAGGCAGGCTCTCAGCCCGATTTACGTCAGTTGCTGGAGGAGCTTTACGAAGGCCGCAGTTTATATCCATATAGCAGTGGTCAGTCCATCCGCATGGCCCCGCAGGAAATTTGGATTGTCTGTCGCGGGGTGGTGCAGCTCAGTACCCTCTACCCCAACGGCGATGAAGCTTTGCTGGGTTTAGCGGGACCTTCCATGCCTTTTGGGTTGCCATTGACGCTGACCCATCCTTATCAAGCCACCGCTTTATCTAATGTTGATTTAATGCGGTTAACCGTGGCTGATGTGGAGCAATCTTCCACTCTGACGAAGGGAATTCTGCGCCACGTCAACCGCCGCTTACGGCAGACGGAAGCAATTTTAGCTTTGGTGGGGCATCGCCGAGTTAAAGATCGGCTGTGCCATTTGTTGTTGTTGCTGAAGCAAGAAATTGGGTTGCCTACGGCCGAAGGCACTCGCCTAGGCGTTCGGTTGACTCACCAACACTTAGCCAACGCGATCGGCACGACGCGGGTTACCGTGACTCGCTTGCTGGGTCAGCTAAAAGAAGAAGGATGGCTGAATGTAGATCGGAACCACCATATTGTGATTCCGTCCCAGACCACCCTATAAGTCAGCCACGCTATAGGCCAGCTCTAAGTTGTGAATTTGCAGCAATGCTTTGAGGAGCATTGGGTTGCATAATTACTGCTTGGAAGGGAATGACTCCTGCGTCTTCGCTGTTGATTTGGCGAGCGGCTTCGCGCGATAAGTCTAAAATGCGGTTGTCTACATAAGGACCGCGATCGTTAATTCGCACCACTACCGAATGGCCACTGTTGAGGTTTGTCACTTTGAGATAGGTGTCAAAGGGAAGTGAGGGATGGGCCGCAGTTAACTCATTTTGGTTAAATGTTTCACCCGTCGCCGTCAGCCGACCATGAAAATAGGGGCCGTACCAAGAAGCCAGCCCCTGAATCTTTTGGTCAGTTTCCACCAGACCGTACATTTTGGTTTGGGCTTCCGCCAAGGTTAAGGGTGGAGTTGCCAAAGCAATGCGTAAGTTGTTCACCCACTCAACTGCTAACAATTCGCGCGTGCGCTTCAAGTGAGCGGCGATCGCTGGATCAACCACAAACAGAGTGCGATCGCCGACTTTGCCAGCAGGGTTCCCTTGGGCCATGCCAGGCTGCAATTTAGAGGCATCAAAGTGAGGATTCTCTAAGGTTTGTTTAAATTGTGCTCCTACCCATTCGGCTTGGTCACGAGTCGGCAGCTCAGCAATGAGATAGCCTTTCACCCACACTTGAAACACTGTGCGATGAGGAGACTGAGACGAGAAATTTTGGATAAAAGCCGTGTGTCGGAAAGCAGACCACTTCTGCTGTCTTCTAGCGAGGCTACTACCCTCTAGCGTGATAGCTCGGTTAGCTCGGACTATAACCACTGCTTTAACGGCATTCAGGCTATTTTCCTGACCTTGCCAAGTAAACAAATCCTTAAATAGCCGCAGGACTTGACCCGGATAGTGGTCCATGAAGTTCTTGCTAGCGGTCGTTGTAATCGCTAGAGAACGAGTAGCCCAAAGTTGAGGTTCTAATTTAATCGCCGCAATACTAGCAGGGGCAGTTCTTAATTTGGGGTGAAAAAGTGAATTTTCGACCGGATTGAACCAACTAGAGGTTGAAGAAGAGATCAAAGCACTCTGGCGCTTGGGCTGCGGTGCCACGCTTAGCAACGCTAACTTAGGCGAATAGGTGCTGTAAAGATTGGAGGTGACTGCGGGTTGGAGCCAAGCTGTAGTGGATTTGGAAGGTCTACTCACTGCCGAAAGAATCTTGGCAGGAAAGGTGCTGAATAGACGTTCAGGCGCTTTAAGCAAACCTGGTCCCGAAGAGAAAAAGTACTCAGCTTGGGATGCAACCCAGACAAGACAAAATAGCAACATGTATGGATAAATGCTTGAGAGGATGCACAAAATGTCGTATACAGTAGTGCTGTATACAACCTCTGGTAGCTAGGTAGTAGAGTATACTAACTCTAACCGCGAAATAATCCACCTATAGGGTGAAACCCCCTACTGACCCTAAGTGGAAATTTTTGTCATGAAAAATTTCCGCTAAGCACAGCCATTTTTTCTTGGAAGTTGCCACTACCGTCTAGTGGGATGGAAGTTTTGGGTGGAGTTAAAATTTCGATTACATCAGCATTTAACTCAAGTTGCTCGTGATCGCGATCCTTACTTAGCCACGGCTGGACACTTTTTTGTTCAACAATACATCCGCCAACAGTTAGAACAATGGGGCGAAGTGGAGGTCCAAGAGTTTCAGGTTCGGGGAATGAACTTGAAGAACTTGATTTTGGATTTGCCAGCGATCAGCACAGCAAGGCGCAGCCTCAGACCGCCGATTTTGATTGGGGCTCACTACGATGCTGTAGTCGGTTCACCGGGAGCAGACGATAACGCCACAGGGGTAGCAGTGCTGCTGGAGCTGGCGCGGGCTTTTCACCAGGCACCTGCTCGCTATCCGGTACGGTTGGTCGCATTCGACTTTGAAGAAACTAGCTACAACCTGGCGGGCAGCACTTATTATGCAACTTCCTTGCAACAAGCGCCGCTGCGCTTAATGCTGGCCCTAGAAATGCTGGGGTATTGCGATCGCACTCCTAATTCCCAACAGTATCCTCCTGTCCTCAAGTATTTCTTTCCCAACCAAGGCAACTTTATCGGCCTCATTGGCAATCTGAAAACAATTCCAGACCTAATCCACCTGAGCCGCCATTTGCGGCGGGCAGGTGTGCCTTGTCGCTGGTTACCTGCGGGGAAAAAAGGCGTGATTTTGCCAGATACGCGCCGCAGTGATCATGCTGCCTTTTGGGACCGAGGCGATCGCGCCCTCATGGTGACCGATACGGCACATCTACGGAATCCGCACTATCATAAGCCCAGCGATCGCATTGAAACTTTAGATTTAGATTTTTTAACGGGTGTCTGTCGCGGCCTAGAAATGGGCATTCGTTCTTTATAGATGAGTTGCCCACCCGTTTTTTCAGGAATTTAACCATGACCCATAGCCAGCAGCCTCCACAAACTGTCGCCCCAACAGGCGCTCGTGAGGCAATGCCAAGTTATGCAGCAGGAATTCAAGCAGAACCTGGAGAAGTGACTGACCACACCTCTTTGATTCTGGCTTTACTCCTGGCAGAGCGAGCACCGGAAGCACAGACTGTTTGGCTGTCAGTGCTCTCGCAACAAAGTGCTAGTCAGCAACAAAACAGCACGCTTGAATTGATTCAATTTCTAGCAACCACAGCGGAGCAATATGAACAGGATGCCAGTTGGAAAAATGCTTGGTTAACTCGTTCTTACATTGCCCAATTCCTTCCTAACGACATTAATAATTCGCTAATCCTGATTCGACTTGCTATAGAGTTAAAAATATTTGAGCAGGAGGGGAGACGGTTCTTAGCATCGGCAACTCATTCGCTGGCATTTGCCCAAGGCTTTGAACAAGTAAATCTCAACCTTTTAGAAGGAGTGCTACAAAAACTAGCCGCAATTCATCCTTTTCATGAATTATTTGATATTTGCTTTCTAAACGACAATATTCGCCAGAACCCCCAATTTAATACCGTAAGAAATCAAGTGGCGATCGCCCATAACAACCTGGGTTTAGTGTTTCATCAGCAAGGATCTTTAGACCAAGCGTTTGGGGCATTCCGTAGATGTTTAGAAATCCAGGCAAGTATTAGTCCTGTCCATCTTTCCAAGATATTTCTCAATTTAGGAGTTACCTCTGCTCAAAAGCAGCAGTTTCAATCAGCGGAAACCTACCTGAAACAGGCTGTAGAGCTAGATGCCAATAATGCTGATGCTGCAAGAAGATTAGTCGATGCCAGGTATAAACTCCACACCGCAGCCAAAAGCTACACATTTACGTCAGATTGGTTTAGCTTCAATATTCCAACGTGGCAAGTATATTTGCAGCAGTTCGTAGGTCAACCCAATTTAACTGTTCTAGAAATTGGTAGCTGGGAAGGCCGCTCCACTTGCTGGCTATTAGAAGATGTCTTAACGCATCCCTCTTCAACTATTACTTGTGTAGATACTTTTGAAGGTAGCTTCGAGCATCAATCTTACGACCCTGACTACATCAAATCTCTCGAAGACCGATTTGATTTTAATATTCAACAATCTGGTGCTTCAGAAAGGGTCAAAAAGATAGTGGGTTCGTCTCATCGAGTTCTCAAAAGTTTGCCGCCTAATACCTATGACTTCATCTATATTGATGGCTCACATCTTGCTTGTGATGTACTGATTGATGCGGTGTTGAGCTGGCCCTTGGTCAAAGTCCAAGGACTACTGGTATTTGATGACTATGACTTTAGGTTCCCTAACCAGCCCAACCAAAATACCCAGATCGGCATTGACGCATTTGTTAGCAGCTTCTCACCCAAAATTGAAATCATTCACAAGGGTCATCAATTAATTCTGAGAAAACTAGCTGAATAGTAGCCTCTGCAATTAGCGATTTCTTAAAGTGCTTTGGCTCAAAGCATAGACGTGTGCTGACCAGGGATAAATGGGTTCTCGGCCAATGCGATCGCCTGCCACCCATCGTCCTTGCGTGACCTCTTGCCAGCGATCGCCCTTAGAGATTTGTGGCCAGTTGGGAATAAAATACTCAGCATTCGGTTCGGTGGGGTTGGGGGTGCCGTAGTCGGAGAAGTTGGCTACTACTACAACTAGATTGCGGCCATAGCCTCGTTGCCAAACCATTACCCGCTTATCGTCGCTAAAATCGCTGTGGATAAACTGAATGTCGTTGGAGGCGATCGCGTCAGAAGTCGTTCGCAAGCGCACCAATCGAGCCACATAGCCAAAAATTCGCTGTCGCCAATCTTCGCTGGCACGGCTGTAGTTCACTGGGTCAACTTGTTTGTTGGTATCTCCCTGACCTGGATAGTTGAGGTCTAGATCTTGCTGATCGGCAAATTCATCGCCAGCCAAAATCATGGGAATGCCCACCGCAGTTAGTAAGCAGGCAAAGGCCAACTTGATGCGCGGTTCTGTGTCGGCGACGCCGTTGTTAGCCAGCCAGTTGTAGAAACGCTCATTGCCTAAGCCGCCGATGTCGTGGGAGGTTAAATAGTTGACCGCTTGGGCACCATCCGAGAAGCCTAATAAACGGCAGTCAAGCAGTTTGCGAACACTGCCCTCAAAACTCGGATCACCATACCAATTGCGGCCTAAAATTACCTGGCGAATGATTTGCTTGAACTTCTCATTCCACAAGCCGTCCAGACGGTTTTGATTGACAAGTTCTAAGGGAACGCTGAGTTCCTCACCCACTACTAAAAAGCGATCGCCTGTCCCGCCCCGTTGTTGCCAAAGCGATCGCGCATAGTCCTTAAACTCTTGCAAAAAGTCGTAATTGGTGACGTTGTTGACGCTGTCGAGGCGCAACCCATCGACGCGGTAATAGTCCATCCAGTGAGCAATGTGGGCTTTCATGTACTCACGGGCGGGCACCAAGCGCGATCGCTCTCCGGTGATTGGGTGATAGCCCTCGACGGTGTAGTTGTACTTGAACAAATCGCCACCAAAACCATCTCGATTGGTTTGCTCTGGATCGCCGCCCCCAAACTGGATGTAAAAGTCGAGGAAATTGATGTTTGCGTAGGGATTGTTGCGAGAAAACGCCATCACCGCGTCGTAGAAGAAGCGCAGTCCGTGGCGATGACAGGTTTTGACTAAGCTCGCTAAATCGGTTGAAGCAGTGGGAGCACCTTGATGATCAGGACTGCCCAAGTCAAAGTCAGCGGCGAAATAGTTAGCGGTACCATAACCCCAATTCAGATTGTCGTCACTGTCGGCAGGCGGCAGCAGTTCCAGGGCATTCACGCCCAACTCCAGCAAGTGGGCTCGCCCTGGTTGCAAGGCTGGCACGTCTGGAAAGTCTGGAGCAGCTTCCGCAGGTTCTAAGAGAGATTCCACATCCCGAAAAGCTCCCTTACCCACAGTGATGTCCCCACTACTATCTATCCGAGTCCAACGGGTAGGCAACTCGTAAATCACTAAGCGATTGTTGGGAGGCAAGTCTGACAGCGGGCGATCGCCTGTCCAATCCACCACCTGTCCTTCTGGATCGCAAGGAATTAATTGTCCAGCTTGATAAAGCACGATACTGACCGGATCACCGCTGGCTGCACCGTCTGGTTCTTTAGGGCTAGGGGCGGCAAAGCGACGATCAACGGTGTAGGCTGTGGGATCTGTGCAGCAGAGTACGGGGCGACTGGCGTTGTAGGGATTGGTGTCACGGATTTTGAACCAATAGCCGTAGACTTGCCCATCAACGAGGTTGCAATCTTGCGCTCTCACTTCCCACAAATCAGGAAACTGGGGCGATCGCTGAAGTGGAATTTCCCGAAATTGTTCAAACTGGCCTGCTTTGAGGCTGGCATAAGTGCCAATGTAGAGCGCTGGAATTGGGTCAATGTTGCCAGGACGCCACAGCAGAAAGTGAGTTTGTTTGCGATTCAGCAGATCTGCCTGCATGACCAACTCTCCCAAGGTAAGCAATGGTTTTTGTAGCGCTGCAAGAGAATGACACCTGATGGGTAAGCCATTCGATTCACAAAGTATTCACGCTGCAACAGCACTAACCTCGGTTCTTAAGCAATTTCAAATAGTTTCAAATACCAGTTGTGGTTGAAGTGGAACCGGTGTTGTAGTAGGAACTCTGGCTGGGTTGGTAAACGGCGATCGCTTCGTAGTCAGGCTGCCAAATTCTTGATGCTTCTAGATGAGCTTGGATGGGTCTGCCAATATAGCGAGTCACTTTGACGCGATAACCAGGCATCCCATCGGCGTTAGGAGCAGGCGTTTGCTCTAGGGTCTCAGCAGTTACATTCACCGCAAACGGACAAGGTGTGACTCCCCAAACACTCGAAGTTACTTCTCCTAGCTCTGAATCAACGTCTAGCCTTAGTTGCAAAGGGATACCGCTCGTATTTCTCACCATCAAATCCTTGTAACCGTAGGCAACTGTGGCATCTCGCCCTAAGGGAAAGAAACGCTTGCTACCGTAAGGATCAATGCTGTGGTGATGCCGTTCTAAAATCTCAAGTCCAGCCAGTAGAAAAGTATTGAACAAGTTCGTAGAAATTAGGCAGAGTCCACCGCCAAAATCTAGCTTGACTTCACCTCTCACAAAAACTGGTCCTTCCCGAAAGCCACTAAAGCGAGTAGGACGCGGGACACGATGCCAAAAGCTGAAGATTTGCTGGGGTTGTATGGTCAAGCCATGAATTTTTCGAGCAGCCAATCGCAGATTCCAGAGTCGGTTCTCGCTCACTTCTGGAGAGTCAGGACGTGGGGGAATTGGAGTTGTAGATTGGCTCCAAAGGTAAGGATAGCGCCCACTCGCCTCTGGCTGTTGGAGCCGAGCGTAGTGCCAAGGATACCCTTGCCGCCAAGCAGCGCCATATTTCAAACCAGATTTCAGTGAAGCTTTGCAGGCTTGCCAGATTTGTTTCATGCTGTTGAGAGGAAGCTTAGTGAATGCAACGCATTGAGCAAGACGGATTCCTAAAAACTCCTAGAATTTATCTACTCAAGACCTTTTATAGGGTTCGGAAACTTAAGCAAAACTACAGCAGCACGAACGCCGTAATTGTTAAGGAGCCGAAATGTCTGGTGTATCTGATTCGGGTTGGCAATTTTGGATCGATCGCGGTGGCACCTTCACCGATATTGTGGCGCGACAGCCTAACGGTGAGTTGGTCGTTCACAAGCTGCTGTCAGAGAACCTCGAACGCTATACAGACGCGCCCCTTCAAGGCATTCGTGAATTATTGGGGATAGCAGCTGAGGCACCCATCCCAGCAGAAAAAATTGCGGCGGTGAAAATGGGGACGACTGTGGCGACCAATGCCCTACTGGAGCGGAAGGGCGATCGCACGCTACTCCTGATCACAAAGGGCTTTCGGGATGCACTGCGGATCGGTTACCAAAACCGCCCCAATATTTTCGCTCGCCAAATCATCTTGCCCGAAATGCTTTATGAGCAAGTGATTGAGGTGGAAGAACGCTACACCGCTCAAGGGGCAGAATTAATCCCGGTCAATATAGAAGCCCTTCGTCCTGGACTACAAGCAGCTTGTGCAAGTGAAATTCGAGCTTGTGCGATCGCCTTTCTCCACGGCTACCGTTATCCCAACCATGAGAAACAAGTTGCTGAGCTAGCGCGAGAGATTGGATTTACACAAATTTCGGTATCCCATGAAGTTAGCCCGTTGATGAAGTTAGTGAGTCGAGGGGACACGACGGTTGTGGATGCCTATCTCTCTCCGATTCTGCGGCGCTATGTCGATCGCGTGGCGGCTCAGTTGGGCGATACGCAACTGATGTTTATGCAATCCAACGGCGGATTGACCGACGCGAAGTTCTTTCAAGGTAAAGACAGTATCCTTTCGGGGCCAGCGGGAGGCATTGTCGGCGCAGTCCAAACCAGCAAGTTAGCAGGGTTTGAGCAAATCATCACGTTTGATATGGGCGGCACTTCCACCGATGTGGCGCACTACAACGGCGAATATGAGCGCACCTTTGAAACGGAAGTGGCGGGTGTGCGAATGCGATCGCCGATGATGTCCATCCACACAGTCGCAGCGGGCGGTGGCTCTATTCTGCAATTCGACGGATCGCGTTACCGAGTCGGGCCAGAGTCAGCAGGGGCGAATCCTGGGCCTGCTTGTTATCGCAAAAATGGCCCCTTAACGGTAACTGATGCCAATGTTATGGTCGGCAAGTTGCATCCCCAGTTCTTCCCCAAGGTCTTTGGCCCCAATGGAGATTTGCCGCTGGATGCCGAAGTGGTACGGGATAAATTTGCCGAATTCGCGATTCAGATTCGCCAAGTCACCGGAGACAACCGTACTCCAGAACAAGTGGCTCAGGGATTTCTGGCGATCGCTGTGGAGAAAATGGCGAATGCAATCAAGAAAATCTCTGTTCAACGGGGTTACGACGTTTCGGAATACACGCTCTGCTGTTTTGGTGGTGCGGGCGGACAACATGCCTGCGCGATCGCAGATGCTCTAGGAATGACACAGGTGTTCATTCATCCGTTTGCAGGTGTGCTTTCGGCTTATGGCATGGGTTTGGCTGATCTGCGTGTGTTGCGAGAGCGATCGGTTGAGGCGAAATTGACGGATGGGTTGATGCTTGGGTTGGAAAAGCTGTTGGCTGAGATTGCTGATGATGCCAAAGCTGAACTGATGCAGGCCCCCCTACCCCCCCTCTCTGGTATGCCCGCTAGGGCTATAAATTGCGGGGAACTGGAGTTTTCAAATATTCAAGTTCTCTCTAAAGCACATCTGCGTTATGAAGGGACAGATTCTGCGCTGATTGTGGAATTTGGCAGTATTCCGGATATGGTGACTCGGTTTGAAGCAGCACATCAGCAGCGGTATGGGTTTATTGCGCCCCACAAACCCTTGATTGTCGAAGCGGTTTCGGTAGAAGTGGTGGGCGTTACCGCGATTCCTGAAGAGGCGATCGCCGATCAATGGAGAACTGGAGCACTAGAGGCGATCGCAACTGTCCAAATGTTCACGGCTGATACCTGGCACGATACCCCAGTCTTTGACCGAGCTAACCTGCAACCTAGCGATCGCATCTCAGGTCCAGCCATCATCATTGAAGCGACTGGAACTAATGTGATTGAACCGGGGTGGCAAGCACAGGTGAACGAGCGCAGTCATTTAGTGCTTGAGCGTATTACACCTTTGGTGAGGCAGCAAGCGATCGGCACGAATGTTGATCCGGTGATGTTGGAGATTTTCAACAACTTGTTTATGGCGATCGCGGAGCAGATGGGGTTTACGCTACAAAACACCAGCTACTCGGTCAACATCAAGGAGCGTCTAGATTTCTCTTGTGCGATTTTTGATGGGCAGGGTCAATTGGTGGCGAATGCACCTCATATTCCGGTGCATTTAGGGTCGATGAGTGAGAGTGTGCAAAGCTTATTGACTGCAAAAGGAGATCAGCTCAAACCTGGCGATGTCTACGCCATCAACAATCCCTACAATGGCGGGACGCATTTACCGGATGTGACGGTGATAACGCCTGTGTTTGCAGTGAATACTCCTCACTCCTCATCCCTTACTCCTCTCTTCTTCGTCGCTTCTCGCGGTCACCATGCTGATATCGGAGGAATTACACCGGGGTCGATGCCGCCGAATAGTACTTCGGTGGAGCAGGAGGGGATTCTGATTGATAACTTTCAGGTAGTAGATCAGGGACAATTTCGCGAGCAGGAGTTCAGTGAGCTGTTAACTTCTGGGCCTTATCCGGTGCGGAATTTGACGCAGAATTTGGCCGATTTACAGGCGCAGATTGCGGCGAATGAGAAGGGGGTGCAAGAGCTGCATCGGATGGTCGAGCATTTTGGCTTGGAGACGGTGCAAGCTTATATGCGCCATGTGCAAGATAACGCGGAGGAGACGGTGCGGCAGGTGATTGCAGTGCTGAAGGATGGCCGCTTCACCTATGAAATGGATGATGGTAGCCAAATTCAAGTGGCGATCGCAATCAATCACACCGCCCGCACTGCTCGGATTGATTTCACGGGGAGTTCTCCACAACAGCCGAACAACTTCAATGCGCCTTTAGCCGTGACGAAAGCAGCGGTTCTCTATGTGTTTCGCACGTTGGTAGAGGATGACATTCCGTTGAATGCGGGTTGCCTCAAGCCTTTAGACATTCATATCCCTGAAGGTTCTATGTTGAATCCACAATATCCAGCGGCAGTAGTAGCGGGGAATGTGGAGGTGTCTCAGGCGATCGTGGATACGCTGTATGGGGCATTGGGGGTGCTGGCTGCGTCTCAGGGCACGATGAACAATTTCACCTTTGGCAGCGATCGCTATCAATATTACGAAACCATCTGTGGTGGTTCTGGCGCTGGCCCCACGTTTGCAGGTACCGATGCGGTGCAAACTCACATGACCAACTCTCGTCTCACAGACCCGGAAGTGTTGGAATGGCGCTTTCCGGTGTTGTTAGAAGCTTTTGCGATTCGGCCTGACAGCGGTGGTGCGGGCAAATATCACGGTGGCAATGGCGTGATTCGTCGCATCCGTTTTCGTGAAGCTATGACAGCGGCAATTCTTTCTAACCGTCGGCGCATTTCACCTTTTGGTTTGCAAGGAGGTCAACCAGGGGCGATCGCTCGAAACTGGGTAGAACGACAAAACGGGGCGATCGAGCTATTAGACAGCAAAGCCGAGGTCGCAATGAACCCCGGCGATGTGTTTGTAATTGAAACCCCCGGTGGTGGAGGTTACGGTTCACTCTAACGGCGATTACGACGACGCAAACGGTCGATCGTCACAGCCGCGATGATCACCAAACCTTTGACCACCAGTTGCCAGAAATAGGACATGTTCAGCAAAGTGAGGCCGTTGTTGAGCACTGCGATGATCAGCGCGCCGACCAACGTGCCGACGATGGTGCCAATGCCTCCGGTGAAGCTGGTGCCACCGAGAATGACTGCTGCGATCGCGTCTAACTCATAGCCGTTGCCCAACATCCCCGTGGCGCTGTAAAGACGACTGGCACTCATGATGCCCGCTAAGCCAGAGAGCAAGCCACTGACACCATAGACGAATAGCAGCACCCGATTGACTTTAATCCCAGTTAACCGTGCTGCTCGTGAGTTGCCACCCACTGCGTAGATCTGCACGCCCAATACAGTACGCCTGAGGACGAACCAGCTCGCCGCTACTGCCAGTAACGCAATCACCACTAGCCAAGGTATGGGGCCAAGATAGTTGTTGCCAATCCAGGCGAAGTTGAGGTCGCGGTTGATCACGGTCGTGCCGTTCGCCACTAAATAGGCGGTGCCTCGCCAAGCCGTTAACGCGCCTAGAGTAACGATAAACGGCGGTAGATCGAGGAAAGCAATCAACGCGCCATTCGCCAAGCCCATTGCTAGCCCTGCCAGTAGTGCTGCGGGGACAGCCGCCCAACCCAAAGCAGGAATCAGGGAGACGAGCACTGCGACCACTGCCGATACGCCCAAAATCGAGCCAACGGACAGGTCAATGCCTCCGGTCAGGATTACAAAGGTCATCCCGGTCGCTAGCACGATATTGATCGAGGCTTGCCGAGCGATATTAACCAGGTTGCCAGGGGTCAGGAAAGTCGGCGTGAGAAACGTAAACAGAATGCCAATAATCAGCAGGATGGGCAAAATTCCTGCCACTTGCAGTAAATCCCTGGCTCCTTTGCGTTTCTGAGCGCGGGGGCGATCGCTCGTCTGGTCTCGACGCGGTCTTAGTTCAGTTTGGCTCATGATCCTGCTACCTCCGATGCGCCAGTGGCGTAAGCCATGATGTTTTCTTGCGTAATCTGTCTGCCAGTAGAGCCGCCTAGCTCGCCCACCAGCTCGCCCTCTCGCATTACCAACACGCGATCGCTCATCCCTACGACTTCTGGCAGTTCGCTAGAAACCATGAGAATGGCGACTCCTTCTGCAGCCAAGTTGCTAATAATGCGGTAGATCTCACTTTTTGCGCCGATGTCCACCCCACGCGTCGGTTCGTCCAGCAATATGACTCTGGGTTTAATGGCCAGCCAGCGGGCCAGCAACAACTTTTGTTGGTTTCCCCCCGACAGGTCTACAGCTCGAATTTCCAAGTTGGCCAGGCGGATATTAAAGTTCTCTACAGCGTCCGTCGCCACCTGATTAACTGCACCCCAATTGACCAGGCCAGCATGAGCATCTTGCTTCAGCCGATTCAGGACGATGTTTTTGCGAGAACTCATCTCTAGAAACAGCCCTTGGTCTTTGCGATCTTCTGGGACATAGCCAATCCCTGCGGCGATCGCGTCACCAGGGGAGTTAATGTTCAGCTTCTGACCGTTCAGAAAGACTTCGCCACTCGTCTTAGGGTCAGCACCAAAAATCAGCCGCGATAGTTCCGTCCTGCCTGCACCGACCAGACCAGCCAGCCCCAGCACTTCTCCCGCATGGACCGAAAAACTGGCGGGTTGCACCTTACGGCCATCACTCATGTTTCTCACTTCCAGAACCACCGGACCTGGCGTGCTTTGGCGCTGGTGCTCATAGAAGTCTTGCATGGGCCGACCGACCATCATCTGCACTAGGCGATCGGGAGAAATTTCGCTGCGGGTTAGGCTGCCAATGTATTGTCCATCTCGCAGGACGCTGACCCGATCGGACAAAGCATAGATCTCTTCCATACGGTGACTGATGTAGATAATGGCAATGCCATCACTCCGCAACCGCCGAATCACCTCAAACAGGTGTTCTGTCTCCCTGTCAGACAGAGCTGCTGTCGGCTCGTCCATCACCAAAATGCGGCTGTTGTCCTTGAGGGCGCGGGCAATTTCTACCTGCTGCTGTTCCGCGATCGCGAGATCTCCAACGATATCGTGAGTGGTGAAACTAGCTCCCAAAGTTCTGAGGACTTGGGCTGCTTCTCGTTCCATACCGTCGCGATCGAGAAATGGCCCTCGCCGCAACTCCCTGCCCATGAACATGTTTTCGGTTACAGTCAAGTTGGGCGCGACATTCAGCTCTTGATAAATCAGGTTGATGCCCGATTGTCTGGCGATCGCTGGATCGGTAATGTTGACAGGGCGACCGTTGATCAGAATCTCGCCTTCGTCCGCGATATAAGCGCCCGCCAAGATTTTCATCAATGTGCTTTTGCCTGCCCCGTTTTCCCCCATCAGGGCATGAACTTCTCCGGGATAGATGATGAGGTTCACGCCTTGCAGCGCCGGGACACCATGAAATCGTTTGGTGATGCCTCGCATTTCCAGGACTGGAGTGGCGATCGCTCCTTCTGGGGATGAGGCTCGGATATCGGTGGTCATCAGTAGCTCCTAAATCAATCTCACTGCCAGCCTGGATATTCGCTGACGTTCTCTCGCGTGATTAGCTTGACTGGAATCAAAATGTCCGGGTTAGCAGGCTTCTTGCCATGCAGAATGTCATTACCGACTTGAACGGCCTTGCGGGTCATGCCTAAGGGGTCTTGAGCCGCAGTCGCCACAAACAAGCTATTGGGGTCTTCGATCGCTTCTTTAGCTTCTGGTGCGCCATCCACACCTACAATGAAAAACTCACTACGCTTGGCTTGCCGAGCTGCTAACTCTGCCCCGACTCCCGAAGGATCATTAATTGCAAATACGGCATCGATTTTGGGGAAGGAGGTGAGCAAGTCACTCATCACTCTTAGCCCCCCATCTCGGCTTCCTTCAGCGTTCTGGTCTTTGGAAAGAACTTTGATATCCGGATATTTGGCCAAAACTTCTTTACAGCCATCGACTCGCTCAAAGACCGAGTTGACTGGAGGGCCATTGACGATGACGATGTTGCCTTTCCCTTTCAGGCGATCGGCAATGTATTGGCAGCTAACTTGTCCCGCTTGGACGTTATTGGAGGTGATGGTGGCATCTACACCTCCCTCTGCCCCTGTATCTACCGCAATCACCGCGATGCCCGCTTGTTTGGCCTTCTCTACGGCTGGAGCAATGCCTTTGCTATCCCCCGCGTTGAGGACGATCACGTCGGTATCAGAAGCAATGAAATTTTCGATCTGGTTAAATTGCTGGTTCAGGTCATAGCCGCTGGATACCAACGTGACTCTGACATCTGGACCACCAATTTTTTTGGCTTCTGCTTCCGCGCCTCGCCCCATCAGCACGAAAAAAGGATTGCTCAAATCGCCCACGGTCACAGCAACAGACTTCAGCTTCACCGCTTCATTGCCTGGGTTGCCCTGATTACCCTCGATCGCTAATCGGTTATTTGGGGTAGTCGGTGAGCAAGCCACAAGCGCACTACTGGCGAGACTCAAAGCGCCAGCAGCGATCGCTACTCTTTTCACGTTCATCTATTTCCACCAACTCATTAAGAGAGCCAACAGAATATAGATCTGCGAATTAATCAAAAGCATGAGCTAGCTCTGAATCATTCAGACCTAACTGAGAGGCATTTGAGCTTCTGCAATTTCAACTCTTCCTAATATTTGGTTTTTGATTTAGAGAAGAGCGCTATTAGCTCCAACTAATTAAATGCCTAACAAGACGCAGAGCCATCTCTACACCTCCAAGCATTAAATTGTTTACTTTTGTAAAAACACATTTAGAAGTGTTTGATCTCGAAATAGCCTTTAGCTAAAACTGCTAGAAGACGTTGGTATTAAACTGACAGATTTATATTCGATATGACTCTTTACTCAGTTTATCCTCCGCTTTTATAAAAACAAACCACATCTATCCAACGGCTTAGTTAGAATCACTAACTCAATTAATAATTTATTTGTCTTTAATATAATTTTATTTAAGCTTAAAGGTAAATCAGTTAAGCGATGCCTTAAAGCTTATCTAAGCATAAATTAATTTGGTAACCGTTTAAGCTGGTAGTGAAATCAACATTAAAATGTATCAGTCTGATACTTTTGCTATTAAAGATTTTGCAATAGCACTAAAGAGTTTTTGAAGTAATTGCAAATCCAACGGTTATTTCTTTAAAGTTTTAGATCTGACAGCAAAAAAGTTGCTGACCCAGAAAGCAAAAGGCTATCTTTAGGAGTGTTTAATTAATTTGAGATTCAGGAGTAAGTTGTGAGCGGCAATTCGTTCTTTGATGAACAGAAAGAACAATCTTTAGTCAAAGCCAGAATAGTTGAGAAGTATTTTTGGGCTTGGGCAAAGGTAATCCTTTCAGTATCGAAAAGGAATACTCACAATAATAGTAATAGTGAAGCTAAAATTGCTTACATTGACTTATTTGCTGGACCGGGACGCTATAAAGATGGTTCAAAATCAACTCCTCTTCTAGTCTTAGAGAAAGCAATTCTTGATCCAGATTTAAGAAATTCACTAGTAGCTCTTTTTAATGATGCAGATTCAGATAATACTAGTTCCCTGGAACAAGCTATTGATTCGCTTCCTGGCATCGAAGCGTTAAGATATAAGCCAGTAGTAAGAAGTCATGAAGTTGGTCAAGAAATAGTTAAGGAGTTTGAGAACAGAAAGCTTATTCCTACCCTATTCTTTGTTGATCCTTGGGGCTATAAGGGACTGTCCTTACAGTTAATCAACTCGGTAGTCAAAAGTTGGGGTTGTGATTGTATATTTTTCTTCAACTATAATCGCATCAACATGGGTTTAGGCAACGCCTCCGTAGAAGAACACATGAATGCTCTCTTCGGTAAAGAGCGCGCTGATCAGGTACGCCAGCGATTAAGATCAATGCCACCTTTGGAGCGGGAGTTATCTATTGTAGAAGCGATTTGTGAAGCACTAAAAGAGATGGGTGGCAAGCATGTTCTCCCTTTTCGTTTTAAGTACGAGGATGGAAAACGTACTAGTCACCACCTTATTTTCGTAAGCAAGCATGTAAAAGGCTACGAAATTATGAAGGAAATTATGGCACCGGAGAGCTCAGAACATGAGCAGGGTGTCCCTTCCTTTGAATATAGCCCTGCTACTTCCAACCAACCTTTATTATTTGAGCTATCACGTCCTCTGGATGATTTAGAGGATATGCTGCTGCGTGAGTTTTCGGCTCAGAAAATCACAATGTTAGAGGTTTATAACCAGCACCATTTAGGTAAACGCTACATTAAAAAAAATTACAAGGCTGCTTTACGAAAGCTTGAGCAGCAAGGGAAAATTCAAGCTGAACCACCTGCCAATAAACGACGTAAGCAGCATGGAGAAGTAACATTTGGAGATAATGTTGTTATCAAATTTCCTGCTAAGCAGTAAGCTTCGATCTCTCCGATTTACTAGGTTTTATTGAGTAGCTTTCCCACTTCTCAAGATGCTGCTTCCACGCATCTGGCATCTCGTCCCAAATTTGACCGTCTAGCAATCTCCCTCCTGCCTTAGGAGTTCTTCCTCCGACCTGTTTAAAGAAGAATGCCACCTCAGCATTTTGGCATTGATCACGAATGCTTTGCGCCCACTCAGTTTTCATTGGTCGATGCCCTTGACCAGATTCTCCGCCAGCAATAACCCAGTGAATGTCTGTTAGGTCAAGCTGTAGCGCGCTTAAGAGAGGTTCACAGGAGAGAAAACGCACTTTTGCTGGAATTTGGCGTAAGTAATCAATGCGATGGGCATAGCTTTGATTTTCAACAGATACGCCTATCCATACGTTCTCAGGAAAGTCTAACTGAGCGGACACTTTTAGCAAATGTTCATGGCGCTTTGTAAGAATCTGATAGATATGCCAAGGTGTTTCCTTAATAACTGAAAAAACTTCCTTTAAAAAGGAAACAGGAACATCCTCGTGAAAAAGGTCACTCATCGAATTGACAAAGATTCGGCTTGGAGTTCGCCACCGCCTTGGCTCTTGTAATCTCTGTGGATGTATAGTCAGCTCAAACCCATTAGGAAAGTTTCGCGAAAAGCGCTTTGTTAGTGCTTCTGCATAGCAATGGGTACATCCTGGGCTAACCTTATCGCAACCAGTCGTAGGGTTCCAAGTTTTGTCAGTCCACTCTATACCTGTGTGTGTGCTTGTCATAGGCTGACTGTACCATCAGAAGTCAAGCTTCTGTTGTCGGAGGCATGATCGTGGTTCCTTTGTACTATAATCTATTGTGACCTTAATTAGGTTAAACCCTAAAAATATAGGTTAAATTCTCATTCGACTTCATATTAGAGAGCTTAATAGTAAAGCTATACGGTTTTTATTGCTTCGCACATTAAAAATTTTTAGCTGAAACTTTTGGTATTGTCGGCTATGTTTCATCAACAGTTACTATGACTCCGCTGCTAGTAGTTTCCTCAGGTAGAGCAGCGATCGCGGCTAGGATACTTGCAGCATTTCCTTTTGGAGCACTAGCGCCATTCTTAATTATCACGACTTGTACTTCTGTGCCTTCCGGTAGCTCAACAGGCTGAGTAAGCCTTAAAACACCTTGCTCATAAATCGCCGTAATTGTTTTCATGCACCTTCTCCAATATTGCTTAATGAGCTGAAAGCTTTTTAATAATAGCTATTCAGAAAACATCTCTGTTAAAACCGCCAAAACTACTTTTTGTGCAGCAGTGCTGATGCGACCAAGCCGCTTTACAAGCCGTACTTTATCAACCGTACGAAGTTGATCCAAAACAATTTGACCATCTTTGCCCTGAAAACGACAAGCTACCCGTGTTGGATACTCCCGTCCTTTTGTCGTCATCGGTGCAATGATCACAGTACTAATATTTCGGTTCATCTCGTCTGGAGACACGACTAAACAGGGACGAGTTTTTTGAATTTCACTGCCGATAGTGGGATTGAGGTTTACTAGATATACATCAAAACGCTTAACTACCATTCCCACTCATCCGAATCCCAGCTTGTTAGGCTTGTCGGCTCCTGATCTAGTAAGTGATCGTCTCCGTGCTCAGCCATTTTCTGAAATTCCTCGTCCCAACGTTGGCGTACAGATCGGACAGGACGAATGATGAGTTGGTTTTGCTGCACCTCTAGTTCCACTTCATCACTGAGCTGCAATTGCTCTAGCAGTAACTTAGGAATCCGAATTCCTTGAGAATTGCCGATTTTGATGATGCGAGTTTTGACAACTGGGTTCACTGAAATACTCTGTTGACTGTCAGTAAGTACAGTGTACGTACAGAAATAGAGCTACGACAACGCAAGAACCCATCTCAAAAATTAGCGATCGCCCCTCTCCATCAGAAAAGAGCGATCGCCTAATATCACGAACTAATTTAGGAATGAAGTCTTAAGCAGGAATTACAATGTCGGGCTTGGTGCTTTGAACGATCGCAAACAGCTCAGCTTGCTCCGCAGCAGGGACAGCAAACTTATCTAGCGTTTGTTGAAAATCGTCTAGAAAAGACTCCCATTCTTCTGCTGTAATTTTGAGGTGAGCGTGGGAATCGTGCATCGAGCGACCGCTATATTGTTGGGGGCCACCTGTTGCCCAGCAGACCATTTCCGTCACCAAATATTTGAATCCAGACCTAGAAACACGATGGTGCGCTTCATCAACTAGTGGGTTGGAGTTAAGGCGTGGGTCATCCATGATGCGATCGATAAAGTCATCTACAACCGTGGCAATGCTGTACACACCACCGAGCCGCTCGTAGAGAGAAGTTGCTTGAGATTGCATAGTTGGTTTTCCTGGGGGTTAATGCTTATTGTTCCCGACGGCAAAGGTAGGTATCCCAGCGCTTCAAGCAACGCAACAAGCGATCGCTTTAGAGCTGAGGCTGGTATTCTCGCTGGATTTCTTCAAGGGCTTGCCGCAGATCATCGGCATGGAGCCAACCAACGAACCCACCATAGAGGCATTGCCCTCTCGGACTGGCGACAAAGACGTGATCCACGCCAAAGGGATTTTTCCAGGTGCGCATTGTCGTGCCATCCTCAAAGGTGAAAAGGGTTTGCGATCGCTCAAAATCACGACGGTGAGCATCAGTCATGCCCGCCACTAAACGTAAGCGCTGAATCAGGTGTCCACTCAATTCAGATTCCTCAGTTGATTCGCCCCAAAAATCACGGATCGCAGCGGCCACAGCAGGGTGATTCTTTAAAGTGGCATGGGGCAAGCCGTAGATGCAGACAAACTTGGCATGACGGAACTTACTCGACTCAACTGGAATCGTGCCATCGCTGCCGCCATCATAGTCTCCGGCGATCGTCAGAGTTGGAATCACAGCTGCGATCGTCTCAGCAATGGTTCGGCGGTTTTTGCCCAAGTCCCGCGCAATGCCTAACCCAAACTGCAATGGATCGAAAATGCGGCCCAAGTCTGAACCACCCACTGGAGAGGCAACAAGCACTAACGAGTCTACCTGCGACCACCATTCGGGATGGCGATTCAGCACTTCGAGCCAAATCAAACCGCCCATCGAGTGCCCAATAATGCGGATGGGAGTTTCGGGGTAGGTCGCCAACATATCGATCGCAACCTGCTCCACATGCTCAATCAGTGGCTCGATCCGTAGCCAAGTTTTAACAAAACCCAGATTCGGCGTGACTACCTGGGTCTGAGGCGAAGCAAGACTCTGAGCCAGGGCAGTAATCTCCCGACTACTATCGGCCCAACCATGCTGAGCATAGAGAATAAAATCCGGTGTCTCGCTCACCTTATACTCCCATTGTCACTCGGAGATTTTTACTAATGCTGCGATCGCACACTCTTACTTACACAAAGGCTTACCCACGCAAGGGGAGCGCCAGCAAACAGCCACCCAGTAAACCTAAGGCAGTAGTACCACCAAAAGTCCAAGCGGTTTGCTTCCTACTGTAGCCTGTCCCCAACATCTGGCCCCAAGCGACTGCTCCCAGTCCCGCTCCAGACACGCCCAACAGCAGCAAAATCGCGAAGGGAAACTTGCCAGATACCAGGATTGCGCCAGTTCCTTCATTATCCGCAAATAGCCAACTTGCGGTTGTAATCGCAACTGCGCCAATCGCGCCCACCCAAAGACTATCCTTGACAGCCGCTCGCCAACTCCAACCCAGAAATTTGAGCATCACCAACAAAGTGAAGGTGACTACACCACAGACCGCCAAAAGCACGACAGAAACTCCCGCCGCTGCCATCACTGCGATCGCCCCTACCAATGGTGCAAACCAAGTCAGAGATTCCTCAAACAGCCAGGCGATTGAGCCGAGCCAAGCAATCACCCAAGCCAACCCTGCCCCTGGATGCATACCAATCAAGAAACCAAAGCAACAGTATCCTACCCCTAGCAACAATAAAGAGGGCCAAGGTAAATCGGCTTGAAACTCTTTAACCGTGGTTCGTCGGGGCCTTGCAGAAGTTGACAGCGCCAGAGTTTCTACCAATTCAGGAGTTTCCTTCCTCGCTGCTTCACTACTAATCACTGCTGCATCTTCTAGTGGTGTGTCGGTCTCAGGCTCAGCAGCAGCGATCGCCTCAAACATGGTGCCATCAGGCAAGGTTGCCCCTGTCCAATCAACGGCTTCCAATATCGCCCCTGCAAGAATAGCTCCGGTGAAGTTGGCTTTGCGACAGGTAGCTCCTGTGAGGTTAGCCCCGGTTAAATCAACGTTGCTGAAGTTGGCTTTGGTTAAGTTAGCTTGGCTCAGGTTGGCTTGTTTAAGATTCGCCCCTGTGAAGTTGGCTCGATTGAAATTACTTTGCGCTAAGTTGCTACCTGCTAAATCAGCTCCCTGCAAATCTGCCCAAGCAAAGTCCCGCTTCCCTACCGCATACCGTTGTAGGAGTTCATTTACATCCATACTGCCCCCTGATCTCCGCGATTTTGGCACAAGAGGCTTCAAGAGAGCGAGAAAGTGTAATTAAATTAATTTTGCTTGGCGGTAATCAACTGGCGAATCACCTGAGCCGTCCCAGGAGCTAGCAAAACGCCATTGCGGTAGTGACCTGTGGCGAGTAAAACATTACTGTAACCTGGCAGCGGCCCAATGATGGGGGCAGGACGGCCTTCGGGTCGGGGCCGCAAACCAGACCAAGTTTTGAGTATGGTGGCTTTAGCTAAGGCAGGGCAGAAGGCGATCGCTTGCTCCAAAACTATTTGCAATTGCGCTTCATCCGCCACAACTTCCTCACCAGCAGCAAATTCGACCGTTGCCCCCACCCAGCACTGATTCGAGCCTAAAGGCACAATATGCACATCGTTGCCTGTAATTACAGGTTGCTTTTCCAGAATACCTAGGGGTTGGTCGAGTTGCAGATGTAGCGCTTGACCTAAAACTGGGCGAATTTCAATCGATTGTTGCAGAGCGGCAGTTAGGGGTGTGGAGCCTAAGCCCGCTGCCACGACCAACCAATCAATCTCAAAGTTTCCCGCTGTCGTTTGTAACTGAGCACAAATCTGTGAATTGCTGGAGTCGGAGCTACAAGTGACGGTCTCGACAGCAGCCTCAAAGTGAAAGGTTACACCGTTGCGTTCGGCAGCTGTGACCAGGGCGCGTGTGAGAGCCATCGGATCGACTTGGCGATCGCGAGGTGAGTAGATGGCCGCACTGATCGAATCCGAGTTGAGATAAGGGTACTGATCCTGAAGCTGAGCTGCATCCAGAATCTCTAACTCCCAGCCTTGACTTTTTCGGGTTTCAGCCAAGGTTTGCCATTTAGTGAGGTCTTCCTCGGCAAAACACAGCTTCAAAATACCGTTGCGATTCCAGGGAATGGTGCAGCCTGCGATCGCCTCTAGTTCTGGAATTAGAGTTTCGTACCGCTCCATACTGGCAAGCCGCAACTGCCAAGCTTTACCTTTCACTTTGTGGCTAATGATGCCCATCAACACACCCAAGGCAGCTCCCGTTGCGGCTTGAGCAGGAAGTTGGCGATCGAACACAGTGATCGTCAATCCTGGTATTTGGCTGAGTTCATAAGCGATCGCAGCTCCCACGACCCCACAACCCACCACAGCAACACGACTCATAGATTTCGCTTCAAAATTAAGAGCCTAGGATGCCACATTCAAAACCCCTCTCCCACGGGAGAGGGGTTTGGGGAGAGATCTTTTTTCTAGCTGTTGGGCACGAGTTGGAAGAAAGCGTCAAAGTCTTTTAACGCTTCCGCATAGTTGCGAATCGCTTGACGATAATCGCCGTTCTGAGCCGCTTCATCGATTTCTTCTAGGTGAGTAAAAATGTCTTGAGCAGCTTGCCGCGCTTGCCCTTGAGCATCGGGCAGTAAGTTGCGAGCCAAATTTCCCATTCTGATCCGCAACTCTCCTAGAGGACCGTGAATAAAGCCGCGAACATCGATCCATTCACGATTTTCGATTAGAGTTGCCAACTCTGGCATGCGACCGCGAAGGGCAGTGATACCAGAGGCATAACTTTGGATGCGCTCGACTTGAGTGGGGCTGTAAGTCAGGGTTTTGGTGCTGGTGGGGCTACTGCAACTGACGAGAAACGCTGTGACGAAGGCCAGTGCTAGAGCCAAAATTGACCGATAGTGTCTCATAACTCTACTTGTTTACCACTTGCAAAATTAATTGCCTTGTTGATTAGAACCTATCCCAAAACTCAAATCAGTTTTTAGAGAGGCGCTTAGGGGGCGACCATTTATAATTTTCGTAAAGAAATATATCTCAAGACTGTACTCAAAGTCTTCTTCCTAAATAAAGACTGCGAGATCTTAAGGCAGCGATCGCCTAAATCTAACTAGCACCTCAATCCTAGCTAGGCTCAATGACTTTGACGACGTAGGAAAGGTAAGAGCACCTCATTCACCTTTTCATACCAGTCTTCTTGTGCATAGTGTCCCACTTCCTCTAGTTTTACTAGCTCTGCATCAGGAACCGCTTTAGTAAAGTTTTCGGCCATGCTAAACGGCAACCAAGGATCAGACATGCCCCAAGCCACCAAAATAGGCCGCTCCCAGTTAGCAAAGCCTGGCTCAATTTCTGCGGTGGCTGTTGGCAGTTGTAAGTTGCGTAGCGTATATAGCAGCGATCGCCCCGCATCCGAGCTTTTGAGAAAAGGCCGCCGATACACATCCAAATCCTTGTCAGCCACCTGGTAAGGCCCACCTCCTTCTAGCAACCGATCGACCAGCAAGGGGTCTTGCGTCATCATGTCACCCACCAAGGGCAATCCCATTTGTTGGATCTTCCAAGGCAGCTTTGCAGTGGTAGAGAGCGGCGTATTGAAAATAGCCAAGCGCTCGATCTGGTCAGGATTTTGTAAAGCGTAGCGGAGTCCTACAGCTCCCAAAAAACCTTGCACCACCAGGGAAAACCGTTCCACTTCCAGCGCTTGCAACAAGTCTGCCAAAGCTCCGACAAAAGCATCAGGCGTGTAAGCAAAATCTCGCTTATCTGGCTTGGCAGAAAAGCCAAACCCCGGCCAATCGGGGGCGATCGCGCGAAAACCTTGCTCGGCTAAAGCAGGCAACACCTGCCGCCAACTGTAACTTTGGGAAGGAAAACTGTGCAGCAGCAGCACTGGCGGCTTATCCGTTGAGTTCATCGGGTTTGCTTCTCGGCAAAACCATTTCAACGGCCCTACTTCAACCAAACGCTCCTCAACTGCCACAGCTTTTCTCCCACAAGCTCAAGTGGTCTGAGCTTACCGCTGAACGGTAGCCTAAACAAGCTGACGTTTCTTGGAGATGCGCGCTTAGCGAAACGCCTCCTATCCTGCGAAGACTTTTGGTTTCACTCTATTTGTAAAAAAATATTAAAAATATGGCATGTAAAGCGTTTTGTAACTTTAGATACAGAAAAATTTGTTATATTGATTAAACAACCCATAAATGCTCAGATCGATTCATCTAATAGGAGAACTATTTATGTCTGCTCAAGATCAAGCTCGTGCTTTAATGATGCGCCACCACCACTTGATCAAAAATCGTCAGCAATCGATGCTGGGTCGTGCCGCGGCAGAAGTAGGTATGCCTGCTGAAGCATCAGAGTACTGGAACCATATTCAAGGCAAAGCTCATCCCTCTTTCCGAGCTTCCTACGATCGCAGTCACGCTTCCCTCAGTTAATTGACGCCAGACGGCTCTGTTTCCTGTTTATTTGGGCTTTTGTTGATTGTTTATATAAGTAGAAACACTTTGTTGAGGTCTAAGTTGATTAGCCTTCAGCTAGCCAGTTCCTATTAGAATGACTGCATCAAACTTAAAAAGGGCGCTTTCCCCGGTGGGAGAGCGCCCTTAAAACTGTCACAAATCGTGGATGTCAAGCTGAGCACACAAACACGAATTCAGGAGGGCGATCGCTTTACTCCAAAGCCCGCGTCAGAAGTCTGCATTTGTTAAGGCTGGTCTTGGAGAGCCTTCAGGTCATGCTCTACCATCAATTCCACCAACTCTTGAAAAGAATGCTGAGGCTGCCAGCCTAGTTGATTGCGGATTTTGTCGATACAGCCCATTAACTGGACAGGCTCATCAGGTCTGTAAAAGGCAGGATCAACCGAAACATAATCTTCCCAGTTCAAGTTCACGCAGCTAAAGGCGCATTCCACCAACTCACGCACGGAATGAGTCTCACCACTAGCAATAATGTAGTCATCTGCTTCTTGCTGTTGCAGCATCAACCACATCGCATAGACGGCATCTTTGGCATAACACCAATCCCGTTTCGCATCAAGATTCCCCAGCTTCAGCTCATTTAGCAAGCCCAGTTTAACGAGGGCTGCTGCTCGCGTGATCTTGCGAAACACAAATTCTGCTCCCCGTCTAGGAGATTCATGCGTGTACGTAATGCCGCAGCAAGTGTAGAGATTGTACTGCTGACGATAATTCACGCTCATCCAGTGAGCATAGGCTTTGGCTACCCCATAAGGATTCCGAGGCCGAAAAGCGGTGCGCTCTGTTTGCGGGGATTCATCCGGTTGCCCGAAGACTTCGCTACTAGAAGCTTGATAAAATTTAGCATCCGGTTTACAACGGCGAATTGACTCTAGAAGCCGAGAAACGCCTAGCGCCGTATACTCAGCCGTCAAGGAAGGCTGGGTCCAAGAAGTAGGAATATAGCTTTGAGACGCAAGATTATAAATTTCGTCTGGTTGCGCCTCAATAATGGCATCCATCAAGGAGCACTGGTCTAGTAAGTCTCCAGAAAGGATTTTGATGTCATCGGAAAAATGACTAATACGACTAGAATTACCAGAACTAGAACGACGGACCAAACCGAAAACTTGATATCCCTTAGTTAAAAGTAGCTCGGCAAGATAGGAACCGTCCTGTCCTGTAATGCCTGTGATTAGTGCAGATTTAGAAGACATAAATGAGGCAACTGCTGCTGTTTGTGCTTCAGAATACGAAGAGTGGAGCTGTATTGTTAGTAGCTACTAATCTATTACACAATCTGCAAGGTGCTTAAGTTCAAAGGCGGTAATCTTCATATTCCCTTGTTAAATGAGGGCTATAGCAGGGGTCATGTTTAATGAAGCTTTGCCATTTAGCTCTGAAATAAGCTAAATCTGGTTCGCAAACTTTATCTTCCTTCGACTCATAATGATATAGAGCAACGTGAGGCAAATATATGTTTCTATATCCTTGCTCTACCATCTTTAAACATAAGTCTACGTCGTAATATTGATGGGTTAATTTTTCATCAAAGCCTCCAATTTGCTCATAAACTTCTCGCTTACACATGAGGCAAGCGCCAGAAACAGCGGAGAAGTTATTGATGGCTTGAATTTGAAACATATAACCTGAAGCTGTTGCAGGCAGATACTTGTGGTTACAGCCTACAGCATCACGAATGCCGACAATTAAGCCAGCATGTTGAATGGTGTCATCGTCATATCGCAATAAAGCTCCAACTGCGCCAATAGATTGTCTCTGTGCCTGTTCCAGCATGGCACCAATCCAATCTGGAGTAATCACTGCTGTATTGGCATTTAGAAATAGTAAATAGCTGCCTTGAGCTTGACGAGTTCCATAGCGGCTGAGGCTAGAACTAGAACAAGGCTTAGAAAGCTGATGATGTTTAAACTTTGTTGGTTCTTTAGCTTGCCACTGAGCAAGAAGGCGATTTGTATCTTGAGAAACAGTGCGATCGCTAACAACAATCACTTCATAGTTTGGATAAGTACTTTTTGTAAAAATAGATGTTATACAGTTTTTAATAAAAGCTTGGTGCTCACTGGTTACTGGAATGATAATACTAACTAGATATTGCTCTGGTAGCTGATAACGAACATGATAAATTCCTAAAAAGCCAGGTGCATCTAAAACTTTTCCAGGCTCTCCACGGCGCTCAATCGATTCTTCTAGGGCTTTTTGAGCTGCAATGTACGCGTAAGGTTTGACATCTTCCTCACCAGTGGCTGTAGATTCGGGATGGATTCTCCAGCAGTAAAGCACCTTGGGAATATGAAAGACTTGATTCGTTTTTTCAGTAAATCGTAGGACTAAATCATAATCTTGGCTGCCTTCATAACCCACACGGAAGCCACCGATTTGATCGAGTAAAGAGCGCCGGTAAACTCCTAAGTGACAGGTGTACATGCGAGACAAAAAGGAGTCTGGACACCAGTCAGGTTTAAAGGCAGGTTCTAGCAGTTGGCCTTGCTCATTCAGCTTATTTTCATCTGAGTAGATCATGTCTGCTTCAGGATGCTGATTGAGCAACAGAGCTACTTCATATAAAGCATCTGGCGTTAGCAAATCATCATGATCAAGAAGTGCTACAAACTCCCCTGTGGCTATTTCTAACGCTGAATTAGAAGAACGAGAAATGTGGCCGTTCTCGCTTCTAAAGACCACTTTAATCCTGGGATCTTGAGCAGCATATTCTGCCAAAATCTCTTTTACATGAGGCTGTGTAGAGGCATCATCAGCAATGCACAATTCCCAATAAGGATAAATCTGGTCAAGAACTGAGGCGATCGCCTCTCGCAAAAAAGTTTCTGGTGTGTTGAAGACGGGCATTAACACGCTAATAGTTGGCTGATACCGAAACACCTTCAGCGTCTCAGCCATCTTAGCTAGGTCAGCCTCTCGCGGGAATTTCTTATTAAGCCATTGCTGATAAGTAGGGTTAGCGCTTAGAGGTACTTCTAAAGCAGGTGGATGCGATTCAGCCAAAAGTGAGGGGCTAGCAAGCTTAAAATAAAGCTTCCTAAAAATTCTCGCTAGGACCGGATTCAACCCTTCAGTTTTGAGCAGGAAGAGTAGTCGAGGAACTCGCTCTAGCACACGTTTAGAACGTAGCACAGAATTTTTTAGCATTGGTCTAACCTCTGCATTTGGTTTATTCCTTCGTCAGGATTTCTTGTAGCTTGGCAGTAAATGCTTCCTTAGAACCTTCTGCTTCGATCCTGCGTAAAATATTAAACCTCAGTTTCTCCCATAACTCAGCGTTGGTATATAACTGGACGCACTTTTGAGCAAACTCATTCGGGTCGTCTGCAACTAGCAACTCTATGCCGTCTTGCCAACCTAGCTGAGCGGCAATCAGTGAGGTCGTGACCACTGGCAGTCCATGAGAAGCGGCCTCATAGATTTTCAAGGGAATCCCGGCAGCAAAGCGAGTGGGGACAACAAAGAGACGAGCGCGGTTGTAATAGCTTTCCAAGTTATTCACTCGGCCCATCACCTGAATGTGGTCATTAGCTAGGTTGAAAACTTTTTCAGAGCTGTTAAACCCAACAATTTTGAACTTTAAGTCTGCGTCTAGCTGCGCTTGAATTTGCGGAAATACTTGATTGGCAAACCAAATCACTGAGTCTGCATTGGGACTGAAATCATCATGAATAGCTCCAACAAACAAAATGTCAGACCGTTGCTTAAAGGAATTTTCAGTGGGACGTAAAGCTACTGTGTGGCTCAATGTATGCACGGTAGGAAATCCACACTCAGCAAATTTCTTACTTTCCGGTTCTGAAACCGAAATAACTGAGCTAACGCCTGCTGCTAACTTAACTTCATCTTGAATTAAAGCGTCAATCTCAGCTTCAGAAACTTCTTGGCCATTCAATCGGCGATAAGCCACTTCCCGTAAGGAGAAGAGCGCTTCGGCATCGTAAATAACTTTGGTATTGCTGAATAATTCGGGATGCCCCGTGAAGATGGGTTGAAAGATTTGCATGTTGTGAGGGCGGCTAATAATGATGGCCTCATAGTAGCCAGCTCGTTGCTGCAAAAATTCTGCCAGCTTGGGCCTACCTTGCTCGGTCATCACCTCTACGACTTTAGGGATGTCCCGATAAACTGTATCCCAGTCTCCTTCATCAATTAGATCATTGAGAGGATAAAAAGTGACAGTGTAACCTAGCTCAATTAGAGATAGAAGAATTTCTCTGGCTCTGGGATAACCAGCACCTAAGAAGGTATGGGGAACTCGGTCATCAATGAAAAGAACGCGAGGCTGCTTGTTAGCTGTGGTGCGAGCCAACAAGATATTAGCGGGGTCTGGCAAGTGGTGAGCTTGCAAGCGATCGCGATGATTGTTGACAAAAATCTCACGATTTTTAGCCTGTAACTGTAAAGCAGCATCACTCGATTTTGAACTAGCAAATTCGAAGTGTAGGATTACCGCATCGGGGTCGTAAACTACACGTTTGCCTGAGCGCCATAATCGTAAACAGTAATCTGCTTCTTCGTAGTAGGCAGGCTTGTAATCTTCGTCGAAGCCGCCCATTTGCAAAAAGAGTTCTCGACTCGTGAGGAGAAATGCGCCAGAGCAATAATCTACGTCGCGCCCAAACATATACTCGGGAGCAAACGGAGAGTCGCCTCGGCCATAGCCTAAACAAGAGCCATCTTGCCAGATAATACTTCCAGCTTCTTGCAAACTGCCATCAAGCAGCAAAATCTTGCCACCTACAGCGCCGATGTCCTCTGCACTCTCAATCGTTTTAACCGCAGAGGCAATGCTGCCGGGGAGGACTTGGGCATCATTGTTCAGGAATAATATGTATTTTCCTTGAGCGACTTTCGCGGCTTGATTACTTGCTAATAAGAAGTGATGATTTTCACTATTGCGAATAATCCTGGCACCTTGAATGCGATCCAGGAGCACGCTAGTGTCATCAGAAGAAGCATTGTCAACGATGACAACTTCGAAGGAGTTATAAAAGTTTTCGGATAAAGACCGTAAGCACTGGAAAGTTAGCTCGGCTCTATTATATAAAACTAAAACAACTGTAACTAAGGGAGTTTGGCTGGTAGGAAGGTGTAGCTTTGCTCCTGATGCTAAAAAGCTCTTTAAGACATGCTTGTATGTAGTGGTTACAGTCTGTTTGTGGCGTTCTAACTCTAAAGGAACGACTGCTTTTGGTGCGGACTGAGTCGTTGAACCCAAATTTAATCCAGGAAGATTCTCGATCGCGAATTTGAACTCTTCGGAGGGTTCAACCCGCAACGTTTTCTTAAGGTTCATCCAGCGATCGCGCAATTTCCAAAACTTGCTGGTTTGCATGGCCGCAATAACGGTCTGGGAGTATTCCAGACGGCCATGAGTTTGTTGGAGCTGAGATTGTAACTGATCTAAATCAGCTTCTAGCTGTTGAATTTGAACGTGCGAGCGCTGCTTTTCTGCCTCAGCATCTCGGATTTGAGCCTGCGATCGCACAAGTTCTACTTGAGCTTCTTGAAGCTGAGCTTGGGCCTGCTCTAGCTCAGCGTAAGTAGCTTGTTGTGCTTGTAATCGGCTGAGTTCTGCCTGAGCTTCCTGAAGCTGAGCTTGGGACTGTTCCCACTGAGCATAAGTCTCGTGCAGATGTGCCTGCGATCGCTCTAACTCTGTTTGGGATTTCTCAAGCTCTACCAGAGTTTGGCGTAGTTGTGCTTGGGACTGTTCCCACTGAGCATAAGTCTCGTGCAGATGTGCCTGCGATCGCTCTAACTCTGCTTGGGATTTCTCAAGCTCTGCCTGAGTTTGGCGTAGTTGTGCTTGGGACTGTTCCCACTGAGCATAAGTCTCGTGCAGATGTGCCTGCGATCGTTCCCATTCTCCGTAGGTGTGATGCATCTGAGCTTGCGACTGCTCTAGCTCAATTCGTAACTGTTGTAGCTGAAGTTTTGATTCACTCAGCTGCTCCGTCAACGTAGAACACCTTTGAACCAAAGCTGAGTTTCTACCCTCTAGGGAAAGCGGATATGCTTTCAAAACAAACTGTAAAGTATCTGACTCTTCTGCTTGCTCAACGAGTTGTAAGGTGCTTTCGTCAAACTCTTCTCTCACTACCTGGGGGATGAGAGGGGACGGAAAGAAAACCGGAAGTTTTGTGCGCTCAAGACAATCTACAAAATATCCCGTATCTTCAAATAATTTTTTGACTGTTTCATGGGTGAAAAATCTAAGATGAGTATCATCCAGGATGCCAAGCTGGCTATATTCAAATCTCCCTTTTAAGAGTGCTAGTCGAATTGCTCCATGACTAATGTTTGGAATCGAAGCAACAATATAGCCATCTGGTTTTAAGAGCTGGATTGTCGCTTTTAGTAATTGCCAAGGATTTCGGAGGTGCTCTAAGACATCTCCAAAAACAGCTACGTCAAACTTTTTTTCAGGCAGAATCTCAGCTAGAGAAACTAGATCTAAATCGGCGACAATAACCTGTTCACAATAATTTTCAGCCGTTTTTGCCGCTTCTGGGTTAACTTCAATTCCTGTAACTTTGCAGCCTCTCTGCGAAAGAAATTGAGCTAAGTATCCTGTGGCACAGCCAAAATCTATAACATGTTTGTTGTTGCCAATTAACTGCAACATCTTCTTGTGGCTGTTGTTGTCATCCAAAGCTTCTTCAGTGATCCCTTCCACAGCAGGATAATCTTTCGCCCAACCACTACTCATATAACCTATCACCTTAATTCTTTTAAGATATGAATTTTACGACACAACGACAGGTAGCTTTTTCTGAATAACGCTAACAGCCATTGGTTGATCAACTAAGGCATAAATCTGCTTACCTGTGTTGGGAGGCAGTACTTGAAAAACTAGAGCATTATCGATCCAATCAAAAGTGATTGATGAATAGTTTTCTGAGCCTGCCACAGTCAAACTATAAGAGCCTGTTCTTAATGGCAATTTAAAGCGAAACTTAATCTGTAATTCCTCTCCTGCCTCCAGTTTGCCAATGCGTAAATCTTCCTCAAAGGTGTTACTGCCGATAATTTCATTGCCATTTTTGTCGCATACATAAAAGCCAACAATACAACCCTGGAGAGGCTCATATACCTTCAATCCGATTAGCAAAGTTACTTCTTCGTTAAAGCCAAGGATAGGAACTTCACCAGCGTATTCTTCAAATTGATCTAACAACTTTATTTCTTCGATCAAAGCTTTGCGATTACCGCGACGGGCTGCTTTTTTCTTGGTACTTTCATTAGCCTCAATTACACTTTCGCTCTCAACTGGAGTACTGCATTCCCTGACTGGTTCCACCTCAGGTGGAACCTCTGTAGCTGGTGAGTTATCAAGGTCGGAAGGGAGATCATCTGACCTTAACTCAGGCTTATCTGGAGCCAGATTTAACTCCAACTCAGTCACCAGCTTCATGTAGTCGATAATGACTTGATTAGGAGAACCTGAAGTGTACATCTTGCCATCATGAACCATGATGGCTGAGCTACATAAAGTTTTGATGGCACTGGCATCGTGAGAAACGAATAGTGTTGTGATGCCAGATTCCATGAGAGCTCTCATGCGGCGGATACACCGATGCTGAAAGACAATATCTCCCACCGCCAGCGCTTCATCAACAATTAAAATATCAGGGTCGACGTTAACAGCTACTGCAAATGCCAAACGTACAAACATACCACTAGAGTATGTTTTGACAGGTTGATCAATAAACTCACCAATGTCTGCAAATCTAGCAATTTCATCAAATTTGTCTTCGATTTCCTTCTGACTCAATCCCAGAAGCCGACCATTAAAAAAAACATTTTGTCGGCCTGTGAATTCTGGGTTAAATCCACTCCCCAGTTCTAAGAGAGCTGAAATGCGACCATTGACTTGCACAGCTCCGGTTGTTGGAGTCAGTGTCCCAGCAATAATTTGGAGCAATGTACTTTTACCAGAGCCATTGCGCCCGACCACGCCTAAAGTTTCGCCTTTGGGAACTTCAAAACTAATATCCTGTAGGGCCCAGAATTCCTCAGCTTTGCTCTTGCCGGGCAACAAAATCTCTTGCAGTCGGGCTACTGGATGAGGATATTTCTTAAAGCATTTAGAAACATTTTTGACTGAAATTGCAATTTCATTCATCGGGATGAGGGCTGCAAAAGCTACGAAAAGGTTAGTTAGGTTGGGTACTTTGGAAAGCTGCTTAAGCTTTAAGCGGCCTTAAAGGACATCTGCGAAAGCTGGGCGTAGCCTCTGGTAACACCAAAGACCTCCCAAAAAAACGACCAGAGACACTAGTGAAGCAGTGCCCCATTCACCCCAGTGATGGACTTCTCCGACTAGGACTAAATCTCGGTAAACCTCAACGATCGCAGTGAAGGGATTTAGCCAAAAAATCCAAGCTCGCCATTGTTCGGGAATAGCAGAGGCTGGATAGATAATGGGTGTTACGTAAAACCAGAGATTGAGGATTACTGCCAGCGTTTGAGGGATGTCTCGCAGAAAAACGGTGAAGCCAGCAAACAGGTACCCCAACCCTGCTGTTAATAGCAGTTGAGGGATCCAAACCAGTGGTAATAGCCATAACGTGCTATGTATCGTCTGAGAAGTTATGGCAACCATCAAGATTAAGGCCATCAGGCCCAAGGTGCTCTCCAAGAAGAGGGATAGAACTGGAACCAACGGTAACAGTGCTAGAGGAAAGACGACCTTTTTGACTAGGTTAGGTTGAGTAATTACTGATGCTGCACCTTGGGCGACCCCAGTGGAAAAGGGAATCCAAGGAAGTAGCCCTGCGAACAACCAAAGGCCGAAGGTTAAATTGTTGTCAGGTAATCCTTGTATGCTCAGCTTGACCTTGAGGACAATTGAGAAAACATACGTGTAAATTAGTAGCTGAGAAATTTGGTTCAGCAAAGGCCACAAATTTCCCAAAACAGAACCTTTGTAGCGAGCTTCTAGATCTCGTTGCACCAGTGCTTTAAGCAGGTCTAGCTTGGCCCACCACTTGGGGGCAATTGGTAACCAACGAGCTAGGTTGCTAACTCGTCGAACTACTCCTTTCATTGGTCTGATCAACTTTCACTTCCTCACCCACTGCCTACACACCAAACATTGCTCAGCTCAAGGCCCTCGGTCTGTTTATGTTGCTAACTACGAAGCAATCTGCATTAGATCAAGATCGAATCCGTAATTTACTTCTTACCTATGAAGGTAGATCAAACGTCTGAGTTCCTGTCGCTGCGTGAAACACAGGGCTGGATAATTTGATCTAGGTTCTTGTAGCCCTGATCTGTGGTCCCGATAACATACCTTAAGTTAAGATTTTATTCAAATTCTGCCTTAAGTGCATCTAAAATTCTGAGGCCGAGTATGGGCTTGGTGATGCAGTTACGCTAAGGCTTGCTGGAGAACCTGCTGAATGACTTGACGCTGCTCCGTGTCATAGCCCCAGCGATCTAAAAAGCTTTGGTATGGGCCTTGGCCAGCAGTGATGCTATGTACTAAACTTTGGCCTTTGACTTGCACTGCGGGTAATTGCAGTAGCCGAATTAAGCGCTCAGTGCGCGATCGCACGCGGTCAGACTCTTGGGCAGTCGCTTCATTTTGCTGGCGGCGATGGAATACGGCCATTGCAGCAGACATCGCTAAGTTTTTGATCAGCAACTCAGCCACTATTTCTGGGGCAGAGCGCAGAGCCGTCAGAACTGCTGTATCCGGATTATCTGCTAGGGTTCCAGAATCGGTGAGATAAGTTACGAAAAAGCCACGAGCCCCTGCTTCGCTGCTGACTAAAGCGGCGATCGCCCGCTCTACTTCGGGGGCTGACAGGGTACCCTGTTCCATATGAGCTAACAGCGATTGTGTCAGGGCGATCGCTTGCTCAAACGTCATTCCTTCGGGAACTGTAAACACAGATGTCATTGTTTTGAGCGAATCTCTGAGTATGATGATACTCAACTATGGCAATTATCTCTTCTAAACAACAGCCATCGGAACCAGATCGGCGAACGGAAGGTAAGCCCCGTTCTCATCAGGTTGCTGTTAGTAGTGGTCCCCTCTTGGCCACTGCCACGCCAGAGTCGCTGGTGCAGCCTGAAGCTTGTCCTGAAGAAGCTGGCAAGCAGGAAGAACGGTTACGACCTCAGTCCCTGTCTGAGTATGTCGGGCAGAAAGATCTCAAGGAAGTCTTGGCGATCGCGATTCAAGCGGCCAAGGCTCGCGCCGAGACCTTAGATCACTTGTTGCTCTACGGGCCTCCTGGCTTGGGCAAAACCACGATGTCGCTGATTTTGGCCTCGGAGATGGGAGTCGCTTGCAAAATCACTAGTGCCCCCGCTTTAGAACGTCCACGTGACATTGTAGGGCTGTTAATCAATTTGCAGCCTGGAGATATTCTATTTATAGATGAAATTCATCGCTTGCCTAGGGTGACAGAGGAGATTCTCTATCCAGCAATGGAGGACTTCCGGCTAGATGTCACGGTGGGCAAGGGCCAGAGTGCCCGAACTCGTAGCATTCCGCTGCCACCTTTTACCTTAATCGGCGCTACGACACGAGTTGGCGCATTAACCTCTCCTCTGCGCGATCGCTTCGGGCTGATTCAACGACTACGCTTCTACGAATTGGATGAGTTGACTGAAATTGTGCGTCGAACCGGTCTGATTCTTCGCACGGATATTACCGATGAAGGAGCGGCTGAAATTGCTCGCCGTTCTCGGGGGACGCCGCGGATTGCCAATCGACTGCTGAAGCGGGTGCGTGACTATGTAGAAGTTAAGGCAGCAGGCACTGTCACTCAGGCGATCGCGGCTGAAGCTCTGGAACTTTACAACGTCGATCCTTGTGGCCTTGACTGGACCGATCGTCGCCTACTTAGTGTCATGATTGAGCACTTCAATGGTGGCCCTGTTGGGTTAGACACAATGGCTGCTGCAACTGGGGAGGACTCCCAAACTATTGAAGAAGTTTATGAGCCTTACCTGCTGCAAATTGGCTACCTAAATCGCACATCTCGGGGTCGCATCGCCACCACTGCCGCCTGGAAGCACCTGGGATATACTCCTCCAGATAGCCAGCTTCCCCTATTATCCTGAGCCTTTCATCTCCAAGGAAATCCAAGGAAAAGTTATGTTGAATTTCATCAAGAGAGCCAAGAATCTAGTTCCCAGTTCATCCACATCCCTGGCATCCCCTGAGCAAAATTCAGCATCTCCGATCAATCCATCTGCTTCTGCCCTCGCAGAACCGGGCCTAAAACTGGACTCAGTTAATCCTGGTCAAGTTGCAACTTTAGCGAATATCGATCCGATGGATAGCCAAGGGCCTGAAGTGGAGCAGAAGAGTTTTACCAAAATCAACCGAGAACTCATTGCCAACAACTATTTGACCGGAACAGGTATTGAGATTGGGGCCTTAAATCATCCCCTTTATGTACCCAGCAACGCTCAGGTCAAATATGTAGATAGAATGTCGGTTCCAGATTTGAGAACTCACTATCCTGAGTTGAATGCAGTAAATTTGGTCGAAGTTGACATTATTGACAACGGGGAATCCCTCACAACTATTGCTGAAGCGAGCCAAGACTTTGTCATTGCCAATCACTTTATTGAGCATTGCCAGAATACGATCGCATCGCTGTGTAGCATGCTGCGGGTGCTAAAAATTGGGGGAGTGTTGTATCTCGCTATTCCAGATAAGCGTTATACATTTGACTGCGATCGCGCTGTGACCCCGGTTGAACACATCCTGAGGGATTACGAAGAAGGGCCAGAGTGGTCTAGAAGGCACCACTTTGAGGAGTGGACCCGAATCGTTAACAAAATCCAGGATGATCACGAGGCCGAAGTACAAACCAGTCACCTGATGGCGATCGACTACAGCATTCACTATCACGTTTGGACCCAAACAGAATTTCTAGACCTACTTCTGACGATGAAAAAGACGCTAAATCTAGCGTTTGAACTAGAATTATTTTGTAAAAATGGCGATGAGATGATCGTGATTCTGCGAAAGTCTGAAGCGTAAGTTTCAGAGCCCAGAGTTACGAAGAATTGCCACAAGAATTGCTACAAAGTTTACAGAGTCAGTCGAGAGCTACCTCAATGCGATTAATATTGGCTTTGCTGTGCGGGCTATGGATCGGCATCGCTACTTGGTTGGGTAGCGGGGACTTGCCAACGGCTCAGGCTGCTACCTTGTCTGCATCCAGTCCCGCTGTGGAGATGCCGACGGAGGATATACAAGCAGAAGTCAATGATTTGTTTCAGCAGGCGTTTGCTGCTACTAACGTCGGTGACTTTGCAACGGCTGAAGCTTACTGGACTCAAATTCTCGATCGCCTGCCCAACAATGCCGCAGCTTGGAGTAATCGTGGCAATGCTAGGGTCAGCCAGAACAAGCTTGAAGCTGCGATCGCAGACTACAACAAATCAATGGAGTTGGCTCCAGACGCTCCAGACCCTTATTTGAATCGGGGCACGGCTTTAGAAGGGTTAGGACGCTGGGAAGACGCGATCGCAGACTACAACCACGTTTTAGAACTGGACCCCAATGATCCGGCGGCCTTTAACAATCGAGGCAATGCTGAAGCAGGGCTAGGCCAGTGGGAAAGGGCGATCGCAGATTATCGCCATGCTGCTGATTTAGCACCAGACTACGCCTTTGCACGAGCCAATTATGCCCTAGCAGCCTATCAAGCAGGCCAAACCGACGAAGCGATCCGCACGATGCGGAACTTGGTGCGGAAGTATCCTAAATTTGCTGATATGCGAGCGGCTCTGACTGCGGCCTTATGGGTGCAAGGCAAGCGAGGTGAGGCTGAGAGTCAGTGGGTTTCAGCAGTGGGCCTAGATTCTCGCTACAAGGACGTTCAATGGGTTACGACAGTCCGACGTTGGCCACCCGCAATGGCGACGGCATTAGAAAAGTTTTTGTCTTTGAACTAAAAACTGATTTGTCAGTTCGTGGCTTTACTGTGAGCCGATTAGTTGGCGGATGGTGTCAGGTGTGAGTTGCTCAACCTGCTCAAAAACCGCGATCGCCCCTGCTTGTTTCAGCGTTGTAGCGTAAGCTTCTCGACGCTCTGAGGTGGTTTGGACATGAGGAGGCAAAATGCCAACTGCCAGCCAAGCGCGATCGGGTTGAATTTGCTGGGCTTTGGCGATCGTCTGCATGTCTGCAACGGTGTCCCCCACGTAGAAAACAGGGGTTGTTGCTGTAGCGGAGCCTTGGTTTTCCCAGTGCTCCACGGTTTGTAATAACCCAGTGGGGTCGGGCTTTCCGGGTGCGTCTTCCATTGCCACAAGTAGCGGCGACTTTAATCCCATGCGGGCTTGGAGAACATAGGTTGCAGAAATTCTAGTGGCACCGCTGAAAAAGCCCCAGCCGATATTGGCTTGGCTTAACTGCTCAATGTAAGCCGCACTCATCAGCAAAGGCTCTTGGCAGATATAGCCCGTCAAATAGTTGGGGTCTGGACCACGATAGCGACCCTGAAAAAACGCCACTATTTCTTCGTAGGTACAATCCAGCTCGTTTTGCCCTTGAGTTTGAGAATAGCGACGAATTAGCTCTTGTGAAGCCTCCCAATCATTATTCCAGATGCCTTCTGACTTGAGGGCATCCATATCCTCCGAAGAAGGGCGATAAGCCCCCTGGGTAAAGTGCTCGACGGTGTCTGCTAAGGCGCGACGGTACGAGCCACTCACGTCCCGCACGACGCCGTCAATGTCGAATACCACAATGGCATTGAATGCTGCTTCAGATGCTTGAGTCAATGATTCGCGCCTCCTAAGGTCAAGTCCCTGCAAGATATCTTGTCAGATACGGGGGACAGTAAGGTAAGATGATCGTTTGTGGAGTTACGCAAACAGTTTAAGGCTGCCTGCTGGAGGTTTGATTGTCGAAGTTTATCTTAAAGATTCTCTGGTTAGAAGAGAACGTTGCTCTTGCGGTTGATCAGGTTGTTGGTAAAGGTACCAGCCCTCTGACTTCTTACTTTTTCTGGCCTCGTAATGATGCTTGGGAACAACTCAAGAACGAACTGGAAGCCAAGCACTGGATTGCTGAAACCGATCGCGTCGAGCTACTCAACAAAGCGACAGAAGTGATCAACTACTGGCAAGAGGAAGGCAGACGCCGTCCCATGTCGGAGGCTCAATCTAAGTTTCCTGAAGTTACTTTTACAGGTAGCGCCTGATTTTTATCGGCTCCTGATTCTTTGGCGCAGCTTAAATCCGTCCAGCACCAACATGGATGGAAAGCGCCTTTTTTTGTGGAAAAAATTCTTGGAGCCGAACTGTGGTGTTTGGTCATGCATCCACAGTCAGCATTAATTGGCCTGTATTAACGTGCCAGAGCTTGATGGTCCTATCATCACCTCCAGTGGCTAATAGTTGACCCTTAGGACTAAAGGCGATCGCGACTACAGGCCACACATGACCCCCCTGGGTATTTTGTAGAACCTTGAAAAAGTGTTCTAAGGCCACAAGCAAATTAGTGCGGCTAGTTGGGTGAAATAGATCGAGCAATCTCCACGGCTTGATTGAGCAATTTAACTGCTTCTTTGGTTTGCCCTGCCTTGGCGTACTGACGAGCGATCGCCCTGAGAGCTTCGGACTTTGGAACCTTGCCAAATTCATTTACGCCAATCTGAGCAGTAACGTTAAGTGCCTGAGTCAATTTCTTCGACTGAGCGTATTCACGGGCAATCATCAGTAATAATCGATTGCGGTAAGTAAGGCTAGAAACCGTTTCTACATTTGTGTAGTCAGCCTCCTCTTCCATTGCTTCTGCTGTCTGGACTGCCCAATCGAGAGTCAGCGTTGCTTGTTTTGCCCATTCTATCTGACCTGATTTAACTGCTACTGCAAGGATGTTATAGATTAGGTCAGCATCAAATGGGTTAATCATTTGAGCCGTTTGAAGTGCCTTGGAATATTGTTCGATTAATACGTATTGCTCGGTAATTCTAAATAGTGCGTCGTCTTGATGCCCCCTGCCAAGGCTGTTTGCAAGCTGAAGTGCTGATTCAAAATTTCCTATTTCTGCGTAGAAGCCGACGACGGGTGGCATCAAACTGTCGTAAGCAAACTTAGGTCCAACAACAATGTTGGCAAAATCAGGAGCTGCCAATTTGATTTCACCAGCTCGCACCATCTGAGCTACTTCGAGCGCTTGATCGACTCGTTGTATGTCTAGATAGCCGCTGATAATTGAAACAAGTACAGCACTTGCTTCGTAACGATCGTCAAGTTTTGACTCGAGGCCTGCTTTCAGGCTGGATAGGGATTGGTCAAGAAGTTTGGTTGCCTCTGTATCTTTCTTAAGCTGTCCGTAAATATTTGCGATCGCAGCTAATAAATCAGCACGCTTAATCGGTGCTGAAATTTGGTGTGAAGTCACAGCTATCTGCTCGAGAGCCTGGACAATCTGTTGGGTACTTACTGTGTTTTTCGCAGTGAATTTTTCTTCTTTACAGAGATCGAGAATTGGTTTCAGCTCTTCTGGACCTATGGGATTTTCTGTATCTAGAGTTCTTGTAAGTGTCCATGTGACATCAGGATAAAGTAACCTTAACTTTTGAAAACACTCGAAAAGACTGCGGCGTGCTATCTCTTTGGGAGATTGACTGCCCACAGGGTCATCTGCTTTAGTTGGTTCAATCTTCGAAGCTAAGTTTTGAAATTGAGTTACCTGCTCAAGCTTCCCTTGTTCTTTGTAGTAGTCAGCTAAAGCAAGCCATATTGTTCTAGCTTTGTTAAACTCTTTGGTTCTGAAATAGAAATTAGCTAATTTGCGTTGGATTGCAACATTTAACTTGATCCATTCGGGATCCTTCACAGCATTTCTATATTCCAGACCATTCTGAATAGGTTCAATATATTGCTCGCCAAAACCCGTTGCGATTTGAAAAGCTGTATCATATTGGCTTGCCCTAACATGGTTGAGAAATGCTAGCGAAATCCAAGTCGTAGGGTCACTCCAAGCAGAACTCGATGGTTCTGGCCCACAATATTCAGTTGCCTCCAAAATGTTTCGAGCCTGGCTAAAAACCTCTGAGCTTTTAACCTTTTGCCCCACAAACGCATACTGGCCTGCAACACTGGCTAAAAGGCTAAGTTTGTGACAAGGCTCTACCAGTGATTGATTGAGTGATAAAGGTTCTTTTAATAGCTGAATAGCCTGATCTTTCTGCCCAATATTGGCATAATCTCCAGCGAGGGAAGTTAATAATTCAGCTTCAGTGAGAGCTGGCCCAACCTCTTCTTGTGCAAGTGCACCTGAAATTGGATGAATTAAGTTCAGTAATGGAGCTAGTACAAGCGAGGATAAAATAAGTCGAAGTCTCATCTCTAATGCCCCTACTGAATCTTAATTAATTTGTTGAGCCTTTATAGATCCAAGCTTTAGGTAGAAATCGCTCTAATAAAAGCTTGAAAATAAGTTCAGAAAAGCTGGTTCGGCAACAGTCTAGCAGCGCAACATAGAAGGAATTTTGTGGTTTTACGTGCCTTTAGTAAAGCTCTTATCAAGATTAGTAAGTTGCATATAAAAAACTCCCTCTAGCGCAAAACCAAAGGGAGTTAAGACTGAAAAGTAATTAAGGCTCGATTAAAGCTGCACAACACCACCTGCGGCTTGCAGACGGGCTCGGGCCCGCTTGAGAGCTTGGGTGGCTTGAATTTGTTCTTGACGGGTACCGTTTTGTACTTGGTTGATGCGAGCTTCTGCTTCCGAGTAGGCAGCACGAGCTTTGTCCAAGTCGATCGCTTCACCGCGTTCGGCACCGTTCACCAAAATAGTGACTTCATCGGCTTCGATCTCTGCAAAACCACCCATCAGGGCGATCGCCACCCAATCCTTACCAGGACGGACGCGCATCACGCCAGTTTCCAAGGCGGTGAGTAGGGGAGCATGGCCGCTCAGGATGCCCAATTGCCCAGTGGTGCTAGGCAAAACAACTTCCTCAGCCGTAGAATCCCAAACAGTTTTGTCTGGGGCAATTACACGTACAGTTAATGTCATAGGTTTCTCCAGGGCTAGGGAATAAGAGTGGGGGACTCAAGGCCAAAGAAGCAAAATTTGGATTCGTAGCTCCTCACCTCGCGTCCCTTACCTCTCATCTCGTTGCTATTTGCCGTCTGCCTTCATTTTTTCGGCTTTGGCGATCGCTTCGTTGATGTCTCCTACCAGGTAGAAGGCTTGCTCAGGAAGCGCATCCAACTCGCCACCCAGAATCATCTGGAAGCCCTTGATCGTATTCTCGATCGAGACATACTTACCAGGAGAACCCGTAAACACTTCTGCGACGAAGAAGGGCTGAGACAAGAAACGCTCAATCTTACGAGCCCGCGCTACGATCACCCGGTCGTCTTCAGACAATTCATCCAAACCGAGAATGGCGATGATGTCTTGCAGTTCTTTGTAGCGCTGTAGCGTCGACTGGACTGCACGAGCGGTGTTGTAGTGCTCATCTCCAACAATGCTGGGTTGAAGCATGGTGGAGGTGGAGTCGAGAGGATCTACCGCAGGGTAAATACCTTTGGAAGCGAGACCCCGTGAAAGTACGGTGGTTCCATCTAAGTGAGCGAAGGTGGTTGCAGGTGCTGGGTCGGTCAAGTCGTCCGCAGGCACGTAAACCGCTTGAATCGAAGTAATCGAACCTTCGGTGGTAGAGGTAATCCGCTCTTGTAGGTCACCTACGTCAGTACCGAGCGTGGGCTGGTATCCTACCGCAGAGGGCATCCGACCCAACAGCGCGGATACTTCAGAACCCGCTTGAACGAAACGGAAAATATTGTCGATGAACAACAGTACGTCTTGCTTGTTGACATCGCGGAAATACTCAGCCATCGTCAGAGCAGTCAGACCAACCCGCATTCTAGCTCCGGGTGGCTCGTTCATCTGACCATACACAAGAGCAATCTTAGAATCGTTGAGGTTGTCCTTCTTGATAACCCCGGATTCCATCATTTCGTTGTAGAGGTCGTTCCCTTCGCGGGTGCGCTCGCCTACACCACCAAATACGGAGACTCCCCCGTGCTGGGTAGCGATGTTGTTGATCAATTCCATCATGATGACGGTCTTGCCTACACCAGCACCACCAAATAGACCAATCTTGCCACCCCGACGGTAAGGGGTCAGCAGGTCGATCACTTTGATTCCGGTTTCAAATACGGAGGGTGTTGTCTCCAAGTCGGTTAACTTGGGAGCGGCACGGTGGATGGGGAAAGTTTCTTGAGTATCAACTGGGCCTTTGTTGTCGATGGGCTCACCCAGCACGTTAAAAATTCGGCCTAGGGTAGGAGCACCGACGGGCACGCTGATGGGAGCGCCTGTGTCAACGGCTTCCATTCCACGCACCAAGCCATCGGTGGAACTCATGGCGACGGCACGAACTTGGTTGTCGCCTAGAAGCTGCTGCACTTCGCAAGTAATAGCAACGTCTTGTCCCGCTGCATTTTTACCTTCGATCTTTAAAGCGTTATAGATCCTCGGCATCTTACCGTTAGGAAATCTAACGTCTAAAACGGGACCGATGACTTGGGAAACGTAACCAACATTTGTCTTTTCTGCCGTGGTGACCATGCTCGCGCCTATGTTGTGAACAGCTATTTCGAGTACTTAAGGACAGTCTTAAAAGTCGCCATCCTCCAGCTTATCACTGAAGGGGAATCGTAAATCTTTTTGAAGTTGGACTCAGTTTCACACTTCTATAGCCGTCCTAAATGCTTCATAAGTTTATCGGATTGTGAGAGGTACACTCTTCACAAACCAAGTGGGATTGCTATATCAAAATTGAAGTTGTAAACGCGATCGCTCTGCAACGGTCAGGATCAAATTCTGATCGAGAGCGGGATGGAGTTACAGAAGCGATTGTTTGGTAACAGTGGTTAGCAACAGGGTTCAATAACGAGGATTAAGTTTAGGGTTGGCGATCGCGCTTCCGCCCCCTCAGCCAAGCTCCGATTCCCAATACGCCCAATCCCAGCAAACTGCTAACAGAGCTGGATTCAGGAATTACAGTTGGGTTGGTCGTTGGAAAGAGGTTGCCATAGATTTGCACATTGATATCTGATGACTTGTTCCAGCCACCCCGCCCTGATAACCCACTAGCGCCATAAGTTCCCGGTAGACCCAGGTTATTAGAGTTCCAGGTGCCAACATAATCTGGCGTACCCTGTTTAATCCGCAGTAGCCGATAGAAATCATCTGCCCCGGCTGAGGGAGAGCCACTTAAAGCAGCATTGGATGCATGAAGGACAGGAAAGACATTCCAAGTGTCTAGGCTAGTAAAGCCATTGCCATCGACAAAGAACTGGTACAGTTGGCCTCCCTCAATCGCCCAATTGAGACCCGTAAAATCTATTTGCCAAATCTTACGGTATAGCTGAACTGGTTCTGCCCAATAGTTTTCACCATCCACATAGGTGACTTGAGAAATCTTGATCCGGGGATCAGAACCATTGGTTGGTCCACTGTGGACTGCGCTCAATCCAGCTGCTCCTGAGTCTACCTGACCACCCCATAAGGTGAAGTTCTGCCAGAAGTTATTAGGAATCGTTGCTGCTGTATTCGCAACTCCAATCACTGCCCACACTCGCAAGGTGTCAACCAAATACTTTTGTCCTGCGATGCCAAACGAAAAGTCGTCGCCCAAGGGGTAAGAGTAGCCAGAGCCTATGCGATCGGCGAATCCCCAAGTAATATTGCTACGGTCTGGATCAAAGGCAGGATGATTGGGAGCTGTATTATTGATGTTTTCGTTGGGTAGTCCCCGGTCGAATAGTAAAGTTGCCTGAGCATCAGAACCAAAGCCCGTTGCTAGCGCTAGTGCTAGGAATAGAGATTGAAGGGCTGTACCTGTAGAGATCCCCATAAAATTCATGGTTCTCGAAAATGCATGATGGGGTTGGAAGTGGCCCAACCGAACTCTTTCCGCGACTGGGTAAAGCTGGCTAGGAAAGCTATAACTAACTGTGGCTAAACCAACTAACTGTAGATCAACTGAATCTGCTTAGGTTGCGATCGCAAGTACAAACTCTAAACCGAACTTCCAATGTTAAGTTGGCATGTCCTGATTTAAGAGCCCTAGTGTCCCTACGTAGAATTATCCAAAAAAATACATTCCAACTCTGATTGTAAAGGGTGAATGAATTTAAGCTTAGGTTGGATAAAAAGCTTTGGTAGCTAAGACTACAAGGCTGAAACCTAATTTTTGATCATTCAGACCTATACAAATATTCAGGACTGGATTTCTGAATCAGCCAGTAAAAACACGGTATGTAGGGCTTGATACAAAATTTAATTTTGCCCGTCTTTAAGTCAAGAGCAAGATTAAGAGGCTAAAAGCAGCACGATCGCTTTGAGTGCATCAGCTCGAAACGTAATAGATACAGCGATAGTAGCGATCGCCTATCGGTAAGACTGCAACCAGCAACAAATTTTAAGTTCGGGAACCCGTACAGCCGAATCAGTTGCAATCGTATCTGACCTTGGGTAGATTAGCACTCAGGGATGGAGAGTGCTAACGCCTCAATCCCCCGGATCAGATCGACCTGTGACTGTGGACAAAAGCTTAGTGCTACAGCATGGGTTACGACATTTCAGGTTTGGCTTGACTAGACTGGGCCTGCCGAAATTGAACTGGATCTAAACCTGTAGTGTGGAGAATTTTTTATGGCAGCTGTATCTCTGAGCGTTTCTACCGTTAAGCCTTTGGGCGATCGCGTATTTGTTAAAGTCAGCGCGGCTGAAGAAAAAACCGCAGGTGGCATCCTTCTGCCTGACAACGCTAAGGAGAAGCCTCAGGTTGGAGAAGTTGTCCAAGTAGGTCCTGGCAAGCGTAACGACGATGGTGCTCGTCAGGAACTCGAAGTACAAATTGGTGACAAAGTACTGTACTCCAAGTATGCAGGGACCGACATCAAATTGGGTACCGAAGAGTACGTATTGCTCTCTGAGAAAGATATTCTCGCGATTGTTTCATAGTTTAGAAATCATTAGCCATTAACTGCTGAGGGTTGAACAAAGCTGCACCCCAAGGCTGGCACGAGTTAATTGCTAATTGCTAAACACCAAAGCTTTCAAGATTCCATCTAATTCGTTGTCCTCATTACTGAACTTAAATCCTATGGCTAAGCGCATCATTTACAACGAAAACGCTCGTCGTGCTCTAGAAAAAGGCATGGACATCCTGGCTGAGGCCGTGGCTGTCACCTTGGGTCCCAAAGGCCGCAACGTAGTTCTAGAGAAGAAGTTTGGCGCACCCCAAATCGTCAACGATGGTGTCACGATCGCCAAAGAAATTGAACTTGAAGATCACGTTGAGAACACTGGCGTTTCCTTGATTCGCCAAGCTGCTTCTAAGACCAACGACGCAGCGGGTGATGGCACCACTACTGCAACCGTGCTGGCTCACGCCATCGTCAAGGAAGGTCTGCGGAACGTGGCTGCGGGTTCCAATGCGATTTCCCTCAAGCGCGGTATCGACAAAGGTACAGGCTTCTTGGTGGACAGAATTAGAGAGCACGCTCGCCCTGTTGAAGATTCCAAGGCGATCGCTCAAGTCGGTGCCATCTCTGCGGGCAACGACGATGAAGTTGGTCAAATGATTGCCAACGCAATGGATAAAGTCGGCAAGGAAGGCGTCATCTCCCTAGAAGAAGGGAAGTCCATGACCACCGAACTAGAAATCACCGAAGGGATGCGCTTTGACAAAGGCTACATCTCTCCCTACTTCGCCACCGACACCGAGCGGATGGAAGCAGTTCTAGATGAGCCTTTCATCTTGATCACTGACAAGAAAATCGCTTTGGTGCAAGATTTGGTGCCCGTACTAGAGCAAGTGGCTCGTGCTGGTCGCCCCTTGGTCATCATTGCAGAAGACATTGAGAAAGAAGCGCTCGCAACTTTGGTTGTGAACCGTCTACGTGGTGTTCTAAACGTTGCGGCTGTTAAAGCTCCTGGCTTTGGCGATCGCCGTAAGGCCATGCTCGAAGACATCGCTGTTCTAACTGGTGGTCAACTGATTACCGAAGATGCAGGTCTGAAACTAGATAGCACCAAGCTAGATAGCCTAGGTCGCGCTCGTCGCATCACCTTGACCAAAGACACCACCACCATCGTCGCTGAAGGCAACGAAGCTCAAGTCAAAGCTCGTGTTGAGCAAATCCGCCGTCAAATGGAAGAAACTGATTCTTCTTACGACAAAGAGAAGCTGCAAGAGCGTTTGGCTAAATTGGCAGGTGGCGTTGCAGTCATCAAAGTCGGCGCAGCAACCGAAACCGAAATGAAGGATCGTAAACTCCGCTTGGAAGACGCGATCAACGCAACCAAAGCTGCGGTAGAAGAAGGGATTGTTCCTGGTGGTGGCACCACCTTGGCTCACCTCTCTCCTCAACTGGAAGAGTGGGCAAACGGCAACCTCAAGGGTGAAGAACTCACAGGTGCTTTGATCGTGGCTCGCGCCCTAGCTGCTCCCCTCAAGCGGATTGCTGAGAACGCAGGCCAAAACGGTGCGGTCATTGCTGAGCGCGTCAAAGAGAAGGACTTCAACGTGGGCTTCAACGCCGCCACTAACGAATTCGTTGACATGTTTGAAGCTGGTATCGTTGACCCTGCGAAAGTGACCCGCTCTGCTCTGCAAAACGCAGCTTCCATCGCTGGCATGGTGCTAACCACCGAGTGCATCGTGGTTGACAAGCCTGAGCCTAAGGATGGCGCTCCTGCTGGTGCTGGTGCTGGCATGGGTGGCGGCGACTTCGACTACTAATCTTTCGCCAATCATTTAAGTCAATTAGTCTCAAGGGTAGGAGTTGGTCATGTGCCGCTCCTACCTTTTCTTTTGCACTTTTTAGCAACTAAAGCGATCGCGAGCGCCCGCATCAAAGCTAGGCTGCTAGTTACCCATATAAGGCTCACCGGACAAGAGGAAGACTAGGAACATACTTATCCAGGCTAGAGCCACCAAATAAATTAGAAGCGCTAAAGAATTTAGTAACAACTTCAATACGCTCTGCCACATCTCCCGCTTTTGCCTCACCGCTGTGATGACCTTCAGCGCTCCTGTAATGACTAGTGGAAGAGTCGCGATCGCCGCTGAAAGCAAGCCCCAGAGAAGAGCGAGGGTTGAGAAGAAGGGTATTTTATAGAACGCGGCAGACGCCAACATCATTAAACTAGCCACAACCAGCAAACTGGCACAAGCAAGTTCTCCGATCAGGCATTTTTTATTCAATTTTGCTTGCCTCTGACTCCTAAGAGCGCCTTTGGCAATTAATACCCCATGCAATCCTGGCGATCCTATTAGTATGCCTACAAAGAAGATATTGTGCTGAGCTGCGATCGCTGCTAAAAGCAAACCACACAGGACTTACGCAGGAGCAATATTAGACTGGAGCAATGAGCTTCACTAAACTCGACTACTGCCAATACCTGATCAGTAGCCCGATCAACTACCCAGTGACAAACTTGGCTGACCATCTTGATGGCATTAGTCATGACCGCATCAACCGTTATTTGCGTGGTGAGAAGTTGACCCCTCGTCTGTTGTGGGACAACGTTCAACCACTA